>NZ_QSQJ01000038.1:0-41474 GCF_003436715.1 Prevotella sp. TF12-30
CCGTAGTCAAGTGCTCTATTCAGTTGAGCTACGGAACCATTCTTGTCGATTCCAGAGTGGGGGCTGATTGCATTGAAAGTGATTCCGCAAGGATTCAAACCTTGAACCTCTTGATCCGTAGTCAAGTGCTCTATTCAGTTGAGCTACGGAACCATTTTCTTTAGCTTTTTCAAGTTGTACACCCTTAGGGATTCGAACCCTAGACCCACTGATTAAGAGTCAGTTGCTCTACCAACTGAGCTAAGGGTGCATCTTCTTGATAGCCTCATTTCTGAATTGCGAGTGCAAAGGTACTACAAATATTTGATTCCACCAAATTTTTCTGCAGTTTTTTTCAATTTTCTGCAATTTTTTTCTTGTAGAAGGTTCCCAACGTATGCTTCACACCCCGCTGATTGATGCTGCAAAGGCGATAGGTTCCACTGCTTAACCTACTGATATCTATCAGATTGTGTTCGCTCACAAGGTGTTCCACAGCCGTACCTTGCAGGGTTTCGACCAGAAAGACGTTTGTATCCAACTTTTTGGCGATTTCCGGCAAATGTACGTTTTTAGCATCACAGCGCAACATCCTGGCGGCACCCCAGGCGGTCAACTTTTTGCTGAAATCTCGGCTGTTTTCCTGGGTAGCGCCACTTTCTATGCCATATCCGTCCATTGAAGTAACGGCAAAATAGAGTGGCTGGTCGTCATCTTCCGACTTCAAGAGCAGTTCGTTGCCCAGATGTCGAGCCGCAATGAGGTTTCTGGCATCTGTAACATCCACGGGATATTTTCTGCTCGCATATACATTATTATATATATAGGGAGTAGGAATAGCAGTGCCATCGGTATATTCTGACGGATTATTCCATGAAATCTGAACATTTCCCTTTTCGCTTCTTACGCTGAGAGCCTGTGGCTGTTGCGGCTGGCGGTTGCTTGCCCAGGTCATCGGAGGTACGAGCGATGGATATTCGTTGAATCTCTCTGTGAAATCGAGGATGCCCTGCTTGTTGTCCAGCAGGAACTTGTTTCGGAAGAAGCAGTATCCCATTCCCATGCTGCGGGTGAGGTACATTTCGGGTGTCACGTCATCAATCTTCCATTTTCCTTCTTTCGGGTCGAGGAAGTAGATGCCGAGTCCAGGCACCACGGTCTTGCCGTGGCTCTGCTCCTGCCAGTCGATGGCGAAAGGATAGAAGTTCTCGCCACGGAAGTACATCATCGGGAAGAGTTCGTCCATCAGTCCGTCGCGCAGCCATCCCTGTGCATCCTGGCAAACCTTGGTGTTGGCATTCCATCCGTGACTCCAGTAACGGCTCAGGTCATCGTATTTGCCCACTGGCGAGCAGCTCATCTTGACCCAAGGCTTTTCCGACTTCACAGCGTTGTGAATCTTCTCCACGATGCGGGTGATGTAGTTTCTTCCCTGGTCGCGGCTCACCTTGATCTTCCAGGTTTCCGGGTATCGGATATAGTCGAGGTGGATGCCATCCACATGATATCGGTGGGTAATCTCGCGGCAGATTCCAGCAAGGTAATCACCGGTGCGGCTGTCTTCCGGATTCATGTATCCATCAGCACCTATCTTCTTGATGAGTCCCGGGAATTTCTTCCGAAGGCTCTTGCATCCCAGTGCTTCCCATTTTCCTACAGGGATAGTAACCACCCAGGCGTGGAGCTCCATGCCGCGCTTGTGGCATTCATCGATGGCAAACTGCAGGGCATCGTAGCCCGGCGTCTTTCCCGGGAATCCCGAGAGGCATCCATCCCAAGGTTCGTAATCGGAAGGATAGATCATGGTGCCACGGATGCGGGTCTGGATGAGTACGGTGTTGATCTTAGCCTGCTGCAGGCGGTCGAGGATCTGACAGAGTTCCTGCTGCTGCTTCTTGGCCGAGTTGGGCGACTGGGAGTAGGAGTGAGGCCAGTCGATTCCGCCGATGGTGGTGAGCCATACGGCTCTTACCTCGTGCTTGGGTGCCAGACTGTTGTATATGATGCTGGAACCCGGCAGTATCTGCTTCTTTTCAGGTATATTGCGAGCCTGTGCAGGTAAAATACTGCCTAAAAACATTAAAAATGTATATAATTTCTTCATATTCTTTCAATTTGGCAACAAAGATACGGATAATTTTTCGTATTTCAAATAAAAATGTTACTTTTGCGGTGCAATTCGTATGAAAAAGTGCGATTAGGCTCAAAAAGAAGAGAGAATTCAAAAAAACAATAAAAGAAAATGGTCAGTTTCATCATTAGTTTGGCAGCCTTGATATTGGGTTACCTCCTTTATGGAAAATTTGTGGCGCATGTATTCGGTCCTGACGACCGTCCTACGCCAGCAGTGGCAAAAGCCGACGGAGTTGACTTTATGGTGCTGCCTAGTTGGAAAATCTTTATGATTCAGTTCCTGAATATTGCCGGTACTGGACCGATTTTTGGAGCCATCATGGGTGCCTGGTATGGACCGGTGGCTTATCTGTGGATTGTGTTTGGCTGCATCTTTGCCGGTGCCATGCACGATTATATGAGTGGTATGCTCAGTATCCGCCATGATGGCGCTGGACTGCCGGAGCTGGTGGGCAAGTATCTGGGCGGCAACACCAAGAAGGTGATGCTCGTGTTCTCGGTACTGCTGCTGATGATGGTGGGTGCCGTGTTTGTATATAGTCCTGCCATTATTCTGGGTGGCATCTGCAGTTCTGGCTCGTTTGTGGGAGGTAAGATGTTCTGGATTATCCTCATCTTCATCTACTACATCATCGCCACGCTTCTGCCTATCGACAAGATTATCGGAAAGATATATCCTCTCTTTGCCTTTTCGCTGCTTTTCATGGCAGGTGCGCTGATGATAGGACTGTTCATCAAGTGGCCAACCTTGCCTGAGTTGTGGAGCAATCTGGCTTCCTGCAATCTCAACGAGAATCCGGCGTGGCTGGGTACGGAACCGTTCGTCCAGAAGAGTCCTATCTTCCCATGTCTCTTCATTACCATCGCCTGTGGAGCCATCAGTGGCTTCCATGCTACCCAGAGCCCGTTGATGGCTCGCTGCATGAAGAGCGAGAAGCTGGGCCGCCCTGTATTCTATGGTGCGATGATTACCGAGGGAGTGGTAGCGCTGATATGGGCTACGGTTTCCATGTACTTCTTCTATTATGGAGGATGGCGTGAATGCGTGAGTCCAGAGGTGGCTCAGCAGTTTATCGCTCAGGTGGATGGCGGAAAGTCGCTCATTCAGAACTTTGATGCTCCTACCGTGGTGAAGATTGTCTGCTCCAGTTGGTTGGGTGTGGCTGGTGGAGTGCTTGCCCTGCTGGGAGTAGTGGCTGCGCCTATCACCAGTGGCGATACGGCTCTGCGCAGTGCCCGACTCATCATAGCCGAGGCTATCGGACTGGAACAGCGTGCAATGCGTCGCCGTCTCTATATCTGCGTACCTCTGTTTGCCGTTACGATGGGCATTCTGGTGTGGCAGATGGAGAATCCTGATGGATTCAATGTTATTTGGCAATACTTCGGATGGGCTAACCAGACGCTGGCGGTCTTCACACTCTGGACTTTGACCGTGTATCTGGTACAGCGCAAGAAGCCGTTCATCATCACCCTGGTGCCAGCCTTGCTGATGACAGTGGTATGTTCTACCTTCCTGCTCCTCTCGCCGATGGCTCTGGCATTGAGCGAGCCGGTGGCTTATACGGGTAGTGTCATCATTCTGGTGGTAGCGCTGGTCTGGTTCTTTGCCTGGTATAGACAGAATATGAAAATTAATAATAGCAACACATAAAAATGTTACGTATGAAAAAAATAGTTTTGGCAGCTGCAGCTCTTCTGGTTAGCCTGGGAGCCAATGCTCAGTTTGAAAGTGGAAAGCAGTATTGCGGCGCGTCGCTCACGGGTCTCAATCTCAGTTATAATGGCAGTCAGGACTTGAACTTCGGTGTTCAGGCAAAGGCAGGTTATTTTGTAGAAGATGACTGGATGCTCCTGGGGCATGTAGAATATACTCATTCGGGTCAGGATGGCGTGAAGGATTACTTTTCTGCCGGAGCTCAGGCCAGATATTATATCGAGCAGAATGGATTGTATCTCGGTTTTGGTGCCAAGGTGGCTCATTCGGGCAGCTACAATGACTTCATGCCGGGCGTGGAGGTAGGTTATTCCTACTTTGTCAGCAAGCAGGTAACCATTGAGCCGGCTATCTACTATGATCAGAGCTTCAAGAAGCATACTGATTATTCTACAATAGGTTTCAAGGTGGGAATCGGTATTTATCTCTAGTGTGATGGTGCAGCAATATTCTTCTGCATTATTGGAAAAGGCAGTGGGAGAGTTTTCCAAGCTGCCGGGTATAGGGCGCAAGACAGCTTTGCGCCTTGTGCTTTATATGCTCCGTAGGGAGGAGGGGGATGTGGATCAGTTTGTGGATGCCATCGCCCGCATGAAGCGCGAGGTGAAGTACTGTCGTGTGTGCCATAATATCAGTGATACCGAGGTGTGCCCCATCTGTTCCGATCCCCGGCGCGATGCCTCTGTCATCTGCGTGGTGGAGAATGTGCAGGATGTGCTGGCAGTGGAGAATACCCAGCAGTTTCATGGACTGTATCATGTGCTGGGAGGTATCATCTCGCCGATGGATGGTATCGGACCTGCTGACCTGGAGATTGATTCTCTGGTACAGCGTGTGGCTGCGGGGGGAGTAAAGGAGGTGATTCTTGCCCTGAGCAGTACGATGGAGGGCGATACCACCAATTTCTATATCTCGCGCAAGCTTGCCGACTATCCCGTGAAACTCTCCGTCATAGCCCGAGGCATCTCTGTGGGAGATGAACTGGAATATACCGATGAAGTGACGCTGGGTAGAAGTATCCTGAACAGAACACCATTTAATCAATAAAAATAAATGAATATCAAACAAGTACAACGAATATTGATGACCAACTTCCTCTTTATGCTGTTGGTGGCTTTTCTGCTGGTAGTTCTCTATGAAACGGAGATACTGACCGCCAATGATATCGCTGCCAACCAGACGATGATGTTCGGCATCCTGGTAGTGATGGAGCTTACCACCATTGTGGTGATTCCGATGGCGCTGAAGCTGTTCAGCCTGAAGGCAGTCCGCCGCAAACTGTTGGCGGAAAAGGGCGATGCTCTGCTTTTCTGGGGCACTACCCGCATCAACATGCTCTGTCTGCCTATGCTCATCAATACCTTTATGTATTATCAGACCATGTCGCCTGCATTCGGCTATATGGCAATCATCCTTGTGCTCTGTCTTTTCTTCGTTTATCCATCTATCGGCAGATGTATCGAGGAAACCAGTGAGGAAGGCGAATAAGTGATGGTTTATAGTTGACAGTTAATAGTTAAGATAGACATTGAAACTCTCGGTTATCATAGTAAGCTATAACGTGAAGTATTATCTCGACCAATGCATCCGCTCGGTGCTCCGTGCCTTCGAAGTGATGCAGGGGGATGATGCTTCATCTTCTTCATTTCCCTCCGGAAAGGTAGATGTGGCAGAGATCATCGTGGTGGATAATCATTCTTCCGATGGATCGCTGGAGTATCTGCAGCGCCGCTATCCCCGTGAAGCATATCCGATGGTACGGTTTGTGGGCAGCAACCACAATCTGGGTTTTGCCCGAGCCAACAATATCGCCATCCGTCAGAGCGAGGCGGAGTATGTACTCCTTCTGAATCCTGACACCATCGTGGGCGAGCAGGTGCTGAGCGAATGCATCCGCTTTATGGATGCCCATCCCGATGCGGGAGCGGCAGGCGTGAGGATGCTGAATGCGGATGGCAGATGGGCGAGGGAGAGCAGGAGAGGATTGCCTACACCGATGGTTTCCTTCTTCAAGATGCTGGGATTCTGCAACCGATGGCCCAAGCATCCACTGTTCGGACGCTATTATATGGGATTCCTGCCATGGGATCAGCCGAACCGGATAGAGGTGGTGAGTGGCGCTTTCTGTATGTTGCGCCGTAAAGCCCTAGATAGGGTGGGACTGTTAGATGAGGATTTCTTCATGTATGGAGAGGATATCGACCTTTCCTATCGCATGTTGAAGGGCGGTTATCACAACTATTTTCTGCCTTTGGATATCCTGCATTATAAGGGAGAGAGCACGCAGAAATCCAGTTTCCGCTATGTGCATGTCTTCTATGAGGCGATGCTCATCTTCTTCCGCAAGCATTATGCGGGTATGTCGCTACTCTTGAGTCTTCCTATCCGGACAGCCATCTATGCCAGTGCTTCCGTAGCGTTGGTCAGGATGCTGGCGGCGAGAATGAGAAAGAGTCTGGGGTTCTTTACGCCTTCTGTGGTGGATGAATCGGAGTATCTGCTGTTTGATGCCGATAAGATGAGCTATGAGGAGATTCTGCATCAGCTTTCGCTCCGGGCAGATGAGCCTGACAAGCTGGCTATCTATACCCGGGAGATCGGGAAGGTGATAACGGAAGGGGATGTGATGGATATGGATGAAATGCACAATATATATAAGGTACGCGCGTACATTATATAATAGGTGCTCATATCATAGTAGGTAGATTAGGAAATATAAAAGGAAAATATTTATTTGGGAGGATTATGGAAGATAAGAAGATTCGTTTTAGGGCTTTGGAACCGGAAGATTTGGATTTTCTCTATGAAATGGAGAATGATGAAAGTCTCTGGGAGATGGGGTGCACCAATGTGCCGTACTCCCGACAGGTGTTGCTCGACTATATTACTACGGCTACGGCGGATATCTATACCGACAAACAGGTTCGCCTGATTGTAGAAAACGAGCAACAGGAAGCTGTGGGCATCATCGATCTGATGAATTTCGACCCCCGTCATCAGCGTGCTGAGCTGGGAATTGTTATCAAAAAGGAACATCAGCATCAGGGCTTGGCACAGTTGGCTATCCGTCTTTTGATGCAATATGCATCAAATGTGCTGCATTTGCATCAGATTTATGCCATTGTAGCGGAAAGTAACCAAAATGCAGTGAAAATGCTTGAAGTAGTTGGCTTTCAGGGTGATAAATTGCTGAAAGGATGGCTGAAAACGGGCAGTGGATATGAGGACGCATATTTTTTTCAATCTTTTTTGTAAAAATATAGCGGAAAAATTTGGTGGAATCAAAAAAATATAGTACCTTTGCACTCGCAAATGAGAAATGCGCTATAAGCGGTTAAGTTAATATCTTAATTTGGTGCGTTAGTTCAGTTGGTTAGAATGCCTGCCTGTCACGCAGGAGGTCACGAGTTCGAGTCTCGTACGCACCGCTGAAACCTTCGGGAAGTGATTCTCGAAGGTTTTTGTTTTTTATACCCTCTGGTCTTCTCCAGTCTTCACTCTTCGTTTTTCATTCTCCATTCTTCATTCTTCGTTTTCACTCTTCGTTTTTCACTCTTCACTTTCTTTCTGTATGTTATTTCTTTGTTAAGTTATGAAAATAATTTTGTTATTTCCTTAAATTACTGTACCTTTGCAACGTAAATAAAGATATAAGAGAAAAAATGATTATCATCATCACAATTTTAGCATACTTCTGCGTGCTGTTGCTCTTCAGCCATATTACGGCAAGGCGTACCAGCAGCAATGAAACTTTCTATAGGGCGAACAGACGTTCGCCATGGTATATGGTGGCTTTCGGAATGGTGGGCGCCTCTATCTCGGGCATCACCTTCGTGAGTGTGCCGGGTATGGTGATGAAGACTGATATGACCTATCTGCAGATGTGCATCGGCTTTATCCTGGGCTACTTTCTGGTAGGTTTTCTCCTGCTGCCTATCTACTACCGGTATAATCTCACCACCATCTACAGCTATCTGCAGCAGCGATTGGGCGAACGTTCCTACAAGACGGGTGCTTCGTTCTTTCTGTTGTCGAAGATGACGGGAGCGGCAGTCCGCTTTTTCGTGGTCTGCATTCTGTTGCAGCGGTTCGTGCTCGATGGAGTGGGAGTTCCGTTCTGGGTGACGGTACCTATGATGGTGATGCTCATCTGGCTCTATACCCGCAAGGGTGGCATCAAGACGCTGGTGTGGACGGATTCCTTCCAGACTACCTGTATGTTTGCTGCGCTCATCCTGATTATCTATCATGTGGTGGCAGCCTTGGGAATGACGCCATCTGAGGCTATCACGGCAATCGTCCACGACAGTCATTCGCGCATCTTCGTCTTTGACGACTGGATGTCGAAGCAGAATTTCTGGAAACAGTTCCTGAGCGGCGTGTTCGTGGTAATCGTGATGACGGGATTAGATCAGGATATGATGCAGAAGAATCTTACCTGCAAGTCGCTTCGTGAGGCTCAGAAGGATGTCTGTACCTATGGTTTCGCCTTTGTGCCTGCCAATCTGCTTTTCCTGAGTCTGGGTGTGTTGCTGATGATGCTGGCACAGAAGCAGGGCGTAGCGCTGCCGCAGGCTCCGGATGATCTGTTGCCGATGTTCGCAGCATCGGGAGTGATGGGAACCCTGGTAGTGGTGCTGTTCACCATCGGTATCGTGGCGGCGAGCTTTTCGAGTGCCGATTCAGCATTGACTGCGATTACTACGAGCCTTTGCGTGGATATTCTGGGCAAGAAAGATGATGTGAAGCTTCGCAAGCGTATGCATCTGCTGGTGGCTTTCGTCTTCATGCTCTTCATCATCGCTTTCAAGGCGATTAATTCTACGAGCGTGATAGATGCCATCTACATCCTCTGCTCTTATACTTACGGTCCGCTGCTGGGTTTGTTTGCCTTCAGTCTGCTCACCAAGCGGCAGGTAAACGACCGCTGGTCGCCATGGGTCTGCATCGCCAGTCCGCTCATCTGCTTCGCCATCGATACCCTTACCTCGCAGTATGTGGGCTATAAGTTCGGCTATGAGCTTCTGATGCTGAATGGCGCCCTGACATTTGCAGGTCTTGCCCTGTCCACCGCCAGGCGTTCCGAACAGTAAGTCCACCGTCAGGCGTTCCGACGGATTTGCAATCCGTCGTTAAAAAATGTTCGACCTATTAAACCGGGGGATTTGAAATCCCCCATACAAAAAGATTTATTTAATAAAACAATAATGAAAACAAAAGTATTATTCGCAGCATTGTTGCTCAGTGCAACAACTGCTTTTGCCCAGCAGGAGAAGTTGGGCTCCGGTATTGACAAGACCAACATGGACTTGACCATCAAGCCGGGTAATGATTTCTATCGCTATGCCGCAGGCAACTGGATGAAGAATCATCCACTCGATGCCGAGCATACCGACAATGGTGCTTTCACCGACCTCTTTGAGCAGAACCAGAAGCGCATCCAGGACATCATCCTTGAATATGCTTCCAAGCCACAGCAGAAGGGTTCACTCGGACAGAAGATCGGTTCGCTCTACAACCTCCGTATGGACAGTGTTCGCCTGAACAAGGAGGGATGGGCACCTATCAAGCCAACTCTCGACCGCATCGCAGCCATCAAGGATCGCAGAGAGTATCAGCTCGTAACCGCTCAGCTCGATTTCCGTGGCGAGAGTACCATGATGTATGGCATCGGTGTGGGCGCCGACCTTCGTGATGCCGCCAACAACCTCGTTGAGGTAGGACAGAGTGGTCTCGGTCTTGGTGTACGCGATTACTATGTAAACGATGACGAGCAGACCAAGAAGATTCGTGATGCATACAAGGCTTATATGAAGAAGCTCTTCCAGATGGTAGGCAACGACGAGGCTACCGCCCAGAAGAAGATGGAGGCTGTGATGGCTATCGAGACCCGCATCGCTAAGGCAAGCTATAGCCAGGTACAGCTCCGCGACATCGACAAGAACTATCACAAGATGACCTACAACCAGCTCGTGCTCGATTACCCTGGCATCGACTGGGGCAACGTGTTCCTGGCATCCGGTTTCCCAGCTTTCAAGGAAATTTGCGTGGGTCAGCCTGAACCAATCCACGAGGTTGAGAAGATTCTTGCAGAGACCTCTCTGGATGATTTGAAGACATACGCAGAAATCAAGGTGATTTCTGGTGCAACCAGCGTGTTGAGCGATGATTTCCGTGCCGTATCCTTCGAGTTGAGCAAGGTAATGAGCGGTGTTCAGCAGGACCGTCCTCGCTGGAAGCGTGCTGTAAGTACCGTGAGCGGTGTGTTGGGTGAGGCTATCGGAAAAATCTACGTAGAGAAGTACTTCCCAGAGAGCAGCAAGAAGCGTATGCTCGAATTGGTTCACAATCTCCAGACCGCCCTTGCACAGCGTATCGACGAGGCTACCTGGATGAGTGCTGCTACCAAGGCACAGGCTAAGGATAAGCTGGAGAACTTCATCATCAAGATCGGTTATCCTGACAAGTGGAAGGACTATAGCGGATTGCAGGTAGATGACAGCCTTTCTCTCTACGAGAATATGGCAAATATCTCTGAGTTCTTTACCAAGGATGCCATCGCCCGCAAGGTGAACAAGCCGGTAGATAAGACTGAGTGGGGAATGACTCCTCAGACTATCAATGCTTATTATAACCCAACTACCAACGAGATCTGCTTCCCTGCAGCTATTCTCCAGCCTCCATTCTTCGACCCAACAGCCGATGATGCGATGAACTATGGTGGTATCGGTGGTGTAATCGGTCATGAGATGAGTCACGGCTTTGACGATCAGGGCAGCCAGTTTGACAAGACCGGAAACCAGAACAACTGGTGGACTGCTGCTGACAAGAAGAACTTCGAGTCTCGCACCAAGATCCTGGTTGACCATTTCAACAAGATTGAGTTGGCTGGCAAGAAGGTAAACGGCCAGATGACCCTGGGTGAGAACATCGGTGACAACGGTGGTTTGAACATCGCTTTCCGTGCACTTCAGAATGTGATGAAGACAGAGAAGTTGGGTGTGAAGGATGGATTTACTCCAGAGCAGCGCTTCTTCCTGGCATGGGCACGTGTATGGGCAGGCAATGCCCGTCCTGAGTACCTGCAGTATCTGATGACCGTGGATGTTCACTCTCCAAACGAGGCTCGTGTGAACGGTGCCCTCCCAATGGTGGATTCATGGTATAAGGCATTCAACATCAAGAAGGGCGACAAGCTCTTTGTTCCTAAGAACAAGCGTGCACATATCTGGTAAAAACATAAAAAAGTCTTGCAGGCACATTGGCTTGCAAGACTTTTTTTATAATCATTACTTCGTTCCGAAGTAGAGGAAGAGCATTCCGAGCAAGACGAGGAGGAGATCCACGAACTTCGCCTTGAGGTTCTTCTCGTGGAAGATAGCTGCACCGAAGAGGAAGCTGACAATGACCGAACCACGGCGGATCATGCTTACGATACTGATCATGGCACCCGGCAGGCTGAGCGCATAGAAATATACGAAGTCGGCAGCCGAAAGGAAGATGCTGATGAAGATGATGCTCCAGTGCCAATGGAATGGAGTGGAGTTCTTCTTCGTTGGCCACCAGATCATCAGGAGCATGGCTCCCATGAGGAAGCACTGGTAGATATTGTACCAGCTCTGTACGATCATTCTATCTAATCCCACACCGCCATTCTCAGGTGGAGCCATCAGATACTTATCGTAGAGACCACTCACGGCACCGAGCACGGCAGCCAGTACGATGAAGTAGATCCACTTGTTGTGCTTGAAGTCGATGCCCTCCTTCTTTCCGCTGCGCGAAAGCATGGCAAAGGAGATGATGGCAAGGATGACACCAATCCACTGGTAGAGGTTGAGAACCTCACCGTAAACCAGCAGGGCACCCACGAGTGTCATCACCGGACGGGTGGCATTGATAGGTCCCACGATGGTGAGCGGCAGATGCTTCATGCCGAAATAACCGAAAATCCAACTGCTCAATACGATGAAACTCTTGAGCACGATGTACTTGTGAACTTCCCATCCGCCTTCTGCTACATGAAACATCGTTCCATCCAGCGAATTTCCTGTATAGCTCAAGATGATGAACGGCAGGAAGATGAGCGATGAGAAAAGCGTGTTCAGAAAGAGCACGGGAATCACTGCGTTACCTGAAAGTGCCTTCTTCTTGAAGGCATCATAGAATCCCAGCAGCGCTGCTGAGAGAAATGCTAATACTAACCACATATTACTTTGAACTTTGAACTTTGACCATTGAACTTTATGATTACTTTGAACTTTGAGTTTTATGATTACTTTGAACTTTGACCATGGAACTTTATGATTACTTTGAACTTTATGATTTCTTTGAACTTTATGATATGGCTTGTCTTGCAACTTATAGGATTATTGCCAATCATAAAGTTCAAAGTTCAAATCTCAAAGTTCAAAGTTCGTTGTACCCCACGTCTTCCAGGAACAATGCGTTGCCTGGCATGCTTTCGCCCGCATCACTGCGGCTTCCGTTGTGCAGGATGTCGAGAAACTGCTCCATCGTGATCTTGCCCCTGCCTACATCAATGAGGGTGCCCACTACGGCACGTACCATGTTTCGGAGGAAACGGTTGGCGGTGATCTCGAAATACCAGGTGGTAGGGGAGGTCTGGACCCATCTGGCAGCCGACACATGGCAGATGGTGGTCTTGTTGTCACCGCCTGCCTTGCAGAAAGCCGCATAGTCTTCGTGATGCAGGAAATGCTGCGCCGCCTGGTTCATCTTTTCGAAATCCAGCGGGTAGTTCATCTGCAGCGAATAGTGGCGCTCGAAGGGATCCTTGCGCGTATGGATATAATAATGATAGGTACGCGAGGTGGCAGAGAAGCGGGCATGCATCTCAGGATGAACTTCCCGCACTTCATAGACGGCAATGTCGCGTGGCAGAATTCTGTTCAGACGATACTCCAGCTGGTCGAGGGCCATCGGGATTCTTTCTTCCGAAACTTTCTCTTCCGAAACTTTCTCTTCCGAAACTTTCTCTTCCGGATTCCAGTCAAAATGCGCCGCCATGTTTCGGGCATGCACACCGGTATCGGTTCTTCCTGCACCCACCACCTCTATCTCCTTTCTGAGAAGGATGGAAAGGGCGCGCTGCAACTCCTGCTGCACCGAATTGGCATTGGGCTGAATCTGCCAGCCGTGATAGTTGGTTCCGTCGTAACCAAAGAATATAAAATATCTCATTGCTTTTCACTTAAAACGACTGCAAAGTTACTAAAAAAACGTGAAATATGGTATAATAATACAGAATATTTTCAAAAATGGTACAATCTTGAAAGAAAATTGCGATTTTATTTTGCAATATGCTAATAATTGTGTACTTTTGCCAACGATTTTGTTTATTTAGATTATGGCACAGAATATATTTAGGGGCCTTGGTGTTGCCCTCATTACTCCTTTTAAGGCCGATGGTTCGGTAGATTATCAGTCGCTCAAGCGATTGGTAGAGTTCCAAATTGACAATGGTGCAGACTTCCTTTGCATCCTTGCAACAACTGGTGAGGCTCCTTGCCTGACCCAGGAAGAGAAAGACAAGATTACAGAATTGGTGAAAGACGTGAACAAGGGTCGCGTCAAGATATTGAAATATTGTGGCAGCAACAATACTGCTGCTGTCGTAGAGGAAATCAAGAATAGCGACTGGAGTGGCATCGACGGAATCCTCAGCATCTGTCCTTATTATAATAAGCCATCCCAGGAAGGTTTGTATCAGCATTTCAAGGCCATCGCACAGGTTAGTCCGCTGCCTATCGTACTTTATAATGTACCTGGCAGAACCGGTATCAATATGAAGCCGGAAACCACCTGCCGCATAGCCCGCGACTTCCCTAATGTGGTAGCCGTGAAGGAGGCGAGTGGTAGTCTGGAGCAGGTAGATGAGATCATCAAGAACAAGCCGGATAATTTCGAAGTAATCAGCGGTGATGATGCCCTTACTTTCTCTATGATTGCGAGTGGCGCTGCCGGTGTGATTTCTGTCATCGGTAATGCCCTGCCAAAGGCATTCAGCAGAATGATCCGTCTGGAGTTCCGTGGTGAGTACGAGCCAGCCCGCAAGATTCATCATTCCTTCACTGAGCTTTACAGCCTTCTCTTCGTAGATGGTAATCCTGCCGGTGTGAAGGCATTGCTCAATGATATGGGCTTTATCGAAAACGAGCTGCGCCTGCCGCTGGTTCCTACCCGTATCGCTACCAAGCAGAAGATGAGTGAAATCCTCAGAACTTTGAATATTTAATATATTGATTAGTGGTTAGTTGTTATTGATTATTACAAGCATAGAATAATCATTGATAACTAATCACTGATCATTAATCACTATACATTATGGCTGAAGACAGAAGAATCATACATGAGATTACCCCGCTGATGGGTAAGGATGTGCTTTACATTGCCGACAGGCACAAGAAGGAGTTTACCTATCCGATACACAATCATTCGGTGTTCGAACTCAATTTTGTAGAGAATGCGGCGGGAGTAAAGCGTATTGTGGGTGATTCTCAGGAGGTAATTGGCGACTTCGACCTTTGTCTCATCACATCACCTGATCTGGAACACGTATGGGAACAGAACGTCTGTCGCAGTGAAGATATCCGTGAGATTACCATCCAGTTTGATTTCAGTATGGGTGAGGAGACTCTCTTCGGAAGAAATCCGTATGCCAGCATTACCCGCATGATGCAGGAGGCAAAGAAGGGACTTTGCTTTCCTCTGAAGGCGATTATGAAGGTTTATCGATTGCTGGATACCCTGAGTACAGTGAAAGATGGCTTTTATGCCGTGCAGCAGTTTCTCACCATTCTTTATGAACTGTCGAAGTGTGAGAATGCGAGAACCCTGGCTTCGAGCAGTTATGCCAAGGTAGCGGTGGAGGATGACAGCCGCCGTATTCTGAAGGTGAAGAACTATATCTCGAAGAACTATATGGATGAACTCCGTTTGCCGGATCTCGCCTCGCTGGCGGGTATGAGCTCGAGTGCCTTCAGCCGATTCTTCAAGCTCCATACGGGCAGAAACATCTCGGAGTATATCATCGACCTCCGTCTGGGCTATGCCGCCAGAATGCTGGTGGATACTGCAAAAAGCATCAGCGAGATCGGGTTCGACTGCGGTTTCAATAACCTCAGTAACTTCAATCGCATCTTCAAGAAGAAGAAGGGGTGCTCGCCAAGTGAGTTCAGAGAGAACTATCATAAGACCAGAATTATCGTGTAAAATACGCACAACGTAATCGTTTAAGTGAAATAATCAAAAATATTTCCCTTAAACGATTTCTTTTTGGGATATTTGTTGTATCTTTGCGTCATCATTAGTATTATTAAATAAACATTTAAAAACTACTATACAGTTATGAAGCAATTTATGGATGAAAACTTCCTGCTTGACACCAAGACAGCGCAGGATCTTTTCCACAATCATGCGGCTAAGATGCCAATCATCGATTATCACTGCCACCTCATCCCTGAGATGGTTGCGAATGATCACAAGTTCAAGAGCATTACAGAACTCTGGCTCGGTGGTGACCACTACAAGTGGCGTGCTATGCGTACCAATGGTGTAGATGAGCGTTTCTGCACAGGTACTGACACCAGCGACTGGGAGAAGTTCGAGAAATGGGCAGAGACTGTACCATATACTTTCCGTAACCCTCTTTATCACTGGACACACCTGGAGCTCAAGACAGCTTTTGGTATCAACAAGCAGTTGAGCCCTAAGACTGCACGTGAAATCTACGACGAGTGTAATGAGAAGTTGCAGCAGCCTGAGTTCAGCGCTCGCGGCTTGATGCGTCACTATAATGTAGAATGCGTCTGCACAACAGACGATCCTATCGATGATCTCCGTTACCACAAGCAGACACGCGAGAGCGGTTTTGAGATCAAGATGATTCCAGCTTGGCGTCCTGATAAGGCTATGAACATCGAGAAGCCTGATTTCGCTGAGTATATGAACAAGTTGGGCGAGGTAGCTGGTGTTACCCTCACTACTTTTCAGGATATGGTTGATGCTTTGCAGAAGCGTCACGACTTCTTCTCTGAGAATGGCTGCAAGTTGAGCGACCACGGTATCGAGGAGTTCTACGATGAGCCATACACAGATTCTCAGATTGAGACTATCTTCGCTAAGGCTATGCGTGGACAGCAGCTTTCTGCTCTCGAGATCCGTCAGTATAAGCATGCATTCCTGAAGGTTTGCGCTGAGATGGATCACGCTGCCGACTGGACTCAGCAGTTCCACTATGGTGCTATCCGCGACAACAATACATTGATGTACAACAAGCTCGGTGCTGATACCGGTTTCGACTCTATCGGTGAGTTTACTACCGCTAAGGCAATGAGCAACTTCCTCAATGAGCTGAATATGGAGGGTAAGTTGACCCGTACCATCCTCTATACATTGAACCCATGTGCCAACGAGGTAATCGCTACCATGCTTGGTAACTTCCAGGACGGTTCTTGCCCAGGTAAGATCCAGTTCGGTTCTGGCTGGTGGTTCAACGATCAGCTCGATGGTATGACCCGTCAGATGAACGCACTTTCTGTATTGGGTCTTCTGAGCCGTTTCGTAGGTATGTTGACCGACTCACGTTCATTCCTCAGCTACCCACGTCACGAGTATTTCCGTCGTTTGCTCTGCAACCTCCTCGGCAATGATGTAGAGAAGGGCTTGCTTCCTAACGACATGGAGAGCCTCTCTCGCATGGTAGAGGACATCTCTTACAACAACGCTCGCAACTACTTCAAGTTCTACTAAAGAGTAGTAGAATCTGATTAGCAAAATACTAAGACAAATCCCTTCACGGCATCTTCCGGGTGTTGTGAGGGGATTTGTTGCTTGATAACAAAAAACCGGAGTTTATGGGATTGATAGATAAAATAGTAGGTTTCTACGAGGATATCAGGGAGTTGAATTCTTCGAATATCCAGGATTTTCGAGGCAAGATGAAATCTTGGCTCAAGATGGGTATGCTCGCCGGTCGTATCTTCTATATCAAGGATATGTGGGCCAGGGATGTGGCGGCATTGACCTTTGCCTCGTTTATGGCATTGATTCCATTCATGGCGATGATGTTTGTCATTGCCCGCGGTTTCGGTTATACGGCTATGCTGGAGTCGTGGCTATCTACCACTTTCGAGGCGCAACCCGTTGTGGCTCAGACTATCGTAAATTTCGTTCACAATTATATCGAGAACACGCAGAGTAATTATATCATCGGTACGGGTATTGTGATGTTTCTCTATACCATCATCTCACTGATGCAGAAGATAGAGCTCACCTTTGATGACATCTGGCATACGGGTGAGCGTTCGTGGAAGCAGATCGTGACAGAATATCCTACCATCCTTTTCGGACTGGGTATGATGATTCTCTTCGCCTCTTTCTTTAATGTATGGACGGTGAATGTGATAGATGATGTGGATCGGATTGCTGATATGGGAGAGACTATCCCGGCTTTCATTCTGCATGTAGCTGCATTTGTGCCGATGTTCCTATTCTTCGTATTCTGCTATTGCGTGATTCCTAATACCTATATCCGGTTTCGCAGTACGCTGGTGCCTTCGCTTCTGGCGGGCATCAGCATGACGGCATTGCAGTATGGATATATTTATCTGCAGGTATTCCTTTCGAGCTATAACGTAATCTATGGTTCGCTTGCTGCCATTCCGTTGTTTCTTCTGTGGCTCCAGATTTCGTGGGCAATCGTAGTGTTCGGTGCCTTGCTCTGCTATACCAACCAGAACCTTCATCATTATGACCTGGACTTGAAGTACGAACATGTGAAGTTGGAACAGCGTATCAAGGTCTGTGCCGTGGTGATGCATCAGGTGTGCCATCGCTTCAATGATGGTGAGCAGGCTTATACGCCGAAAGATATCCATGAGGTGACGAAGATTCCGCAGCAGATCATCAATCACGCCGTGAAGGAACTGCTTCAGGCAAAGCTGCTGGTGGAAATCCGAAGCGAGAAGAAGGGTAGTTTCGAGGAATCGATCATCCTGCATCCAATCGAGAAGATCGATCATCTTACCTATGGAGCGATGATAGATCGACTCTTTACCTATGGGGCTGATGTTGTGGGACTTGCTGAGCAGAACCCAGACTGGGAAAAGTGGAAAGACATAGATGTCCTGAATGCAGAGTTCGTAGAATGTGGCAAGAGTATAAATTTCGTTTAATATTAATTAGAATAATAGTATATAAACCTTTAAAAACCATTAGTGTATGAGAAAAATGATTTCTTTTGCAGTTTTTGCATTGTTGGCAACCTCGTTGTCGGCGCAGACCGTCGCCAATATGAAGGACCTCAATGCTGAGAAAAAATCGGCTGCTATTAACCTGAAATTGACAGGAACATTAACAACCACGAGAAATTCGGATTTCCGACAGCTTCGTGACTTGTGCTGGCAATTGAGAACTCTGGACTTGAGCGAGGCTACTTGTCCTGTTCTTCCAAAGAATGCCTTCCATTCCCGTCATCATCTGCAGAGTATCATCCTGCCAAACCAGTTGCAGGAGATTGGTAGTCAGGCTTTCTTTGCCTGCGACAATCTGCAGGATGTAGTGATTCCTAAGAGCGTGACGAAGGTGGGAGCTGCAGCCTTTTCTGGTTGCAAGGCATTGAAAAACATCACGATAGACGGAACGCCGGAGTTGGGAGAGTTTGCCTTTGCCAATCTGGAAGGTGTCAAGGTCATCAAGGTGAATTCCAAGATTCCGCCAAAGGCAGCTTCTACCGCTTTTTCGGGTGTAAATATGCGTGGCGTTAAACTGGTGATGCCAAGAGGTAGCGAGAAACTCTATCGCAAGGCGCTGGGATGGAATCACTTCTTCGGTGAGGTGAAGCAGGCGAGAGAAGTCTGCAATCCTGAGGCTTGTCTGATTCCTACCCCGATGGACCTGAAAGTAAATGCCAAGGCGGCACCTTTGCAGGTGGCAGGAAACTGGAAGATCGTAGCTGCCGATGGTCTTGCCAATGAGCAGGAACATGCCGAGAGAATCCTGAAGGAGCGAGTAGAGCAGCAGCATAAGGATTTGAAAAAGGGCGGACAGCTCACTATGACGCTTGCCCTGGATGAGACGCTGGCTGACAATGAGGCTTATACCCTGGATGTGCAGCAGAAGGGAGTTGTAATCAAGGGTAAGACTGCTGCTGGTGTCTTCTACGGTTTAATGACTTTCGACCAGTTGCTCCGTGGCGATGCCTCTAAGGTAGGTTGTGATGCCATCCCGCAGCTGACATTGAAAGACCAGCCTCGCACCCATGTGAGAGAGTTGATGGTGGATCCTTGCCGTATCTTCGTTCCATACGAGGATCTGAAGGCTTTTGTTCCGGAGATGGCCCGCTATAAACTGAATATGCTTCATCTCCATCTCGTAGATGACCAGGCTTGGACCATTGAAATCAAGAAATATCCTAGACTCACTGCCGAGGCGAGTAGCCGATGGGGAATGGACGATATGCTGATGCCTATCAAGGGCTATTATACCCAGGAGCAGATGCGCGACTTCGTGGCATATTGTGCCAAGTATCATATCCAGGTGGTTCCTGAGATTGAAATGCCGGGACATGAGGTAGCTGCCATCAGTGTCTATCCGGAGTTGACCTGTCAGGGTGTTCAGAAACCTATCCGTACCACCTGCGGTGTATCGGATGAGTTGCTTTGTCCGGGTAATGACTTCACTTACGAATTCCTGGGTAATGTATTCAAGGAGTTGGCTGATATCTTCCCTTCAGAATATATCCATCTGGGTGGTGATGAGGCTGGAAATCCTGCGCTCGACTGTTGGACCAACTGTCCTAAGTGCCAGGCATTGAAGAAGAAGCTGGGTATTACCACAACCGACCGCTCTGAGAACTGGAAGTTGCAGGGCTATCTCTTTGACAAGGTGATAGATCTGCTTCGTACCCAGTATCACAAGACTCCAATGTTCTGGTATGAGACCGATTTCAAGAAGATACAGCCTGGTTGTGTTACCTTTGCCTGGCGTGCCGGTTTGACAAAGGAAGCATTGGTAGCGGCTGTAGAGAACAATGCCCGTATCCTGCTTTGTCCTGGAGAGCATTGCTATTTTGATTATCCGATGGCAAAGGGCGATATGCCTGAGGTAAACTGGGGTATGCCTGTAACATCTCTGAAGGCAGCCTATAGCCTGGATCCTGCCTGGGGTATGGGCGAGGAGTTTGAGAAGAACAATCTCTTCGGTGTAGCCGGAACCCTTTGGAGCGAGTGCATCAATTCGCCAGAGCGTATCTACTATCAGGCTTATCCTCGTTCGCTGGCTTTGGCTGAGGCAGGCTGGAGTTTCCAGAAGAACCGTTCATGGGAGGGATTCCTGACCCGCTTGAAGCCAACCGTGAAGGATATGATGAGAAGAGGCATCACTTTCTCTATGGAATATTAATGATGAACTGGAAAGCAAGAAGGGCAAGCTCCAAAAATGGAGCTTGCCCTTTCTCATATTTAAATCTCTCTCACTGTAAAATATAATAGAGATTTCTATTTTTACTTGCTCAAACTAACAGAGTGGCTCATATTAGTCATTTCCGGGATTGAGTTGATTACGTCTCTCAAGAACATACCCATACAAAGTACCATACCTGAAAACATAACTGCGGCTACTGCCATTGTAAAAATAGTCATCATAATCTTTAAATCTTTTTAATTTTTTGTTACTGTTATTCCTTAATACGAGTGCAAAGTTAACACTTTTTTATCAAATAACGGCATTTTATGCTAAGAAATATAAATGCAACAAGTATTTTTTGACCTGTATCAACTACTTCAGATATGTGATGAAAATGACATTTTTATAGTATATTCCCGGTATTGCTGTCATGCTTATATACCGAATCTGCAATCTGTCTTTTTATGTACAGAGATGCTCTGTTTTACCTATCAAATAGAAAGAAAAAGTCCAGTAAGTATGAATGGACTTACTGGACTCTTTTTTGTGTGACATTTATCGTTATGAGTTCATGGAAATGAGGAACTCTTCGTTGTTGCGGGTTTGCTGCATACTCTTGTGGATGGTGTTCATCGCCTCAATCGGGTTCATGTCGGAAATGAACTTGCGGAGAATCCACATACGGTCGAGGGTTGTCTTATCCTGCAAGAGGTCGTCGCGACGGGTAGAAGAAGCCACGAGGTTGACTGCAGGGAAGATACGCTTGTTGCTGAGTGAACGGTCGAGCTGCAACTCCATGTTACCTGTACCCTTGAACTCCTCGAAGATGACCTCATCCATCTTACTACCTGTATCAATAAGGGCTGTAGCGATGATGGTGAGTGAACCGCCGTTCTCGATATTACGGGCTGCACCGAAGAAACGCTTAGGCTTCTGCAATGCATTGGCATCCACACCACCCGTCAACACCTTACCTGATGCTGGGGCTACAGTATTATAGGCACGTGCCAGACGTGTGATAGAGTCGAGGAAGATGACTACATCATGACCGCATTCTACCATACGCTTTGCCTTCTCCAGAACGATACCGGCAATCTTCACGTGGCGCTCGGCTGGCTCATCAAAGGTAGAAGCGATTACCTCGGCATTCACGGTGCGAGCCATATCGGTAACCTCCTCAGGACGTTCGTCGATGAGCAGCATCATCAGGTATGCCTCTGGATGGTTGGCTGCAATGGCATTGGCAATATCCTTCATCAGGATGGTCTTACCGGTCTTTGGCTGAGCCACGATGAGTGCACGCTGTCCCTTACCGATAGGTGAGAAGAGATCTACTATGCGGGTACTCAGGTTGGTGGTACGGCGGTCGCCGCAGAGCTCAAACTTTTCGTTAGGGAAGAGTGGGGTGAGGTGCTCGAATGGAACACGGTCTCTTACATCCGATGGGTCACGACCGTTGATTTTGTCGATGCTGGTGAGCGGGAAGTACTTTTCACCCTCATGTGGTGGACGAACGTGGCACTGGATGACATCACCAGTCTTCAATCCGTAGCGCTTCACAAAATTGGTAGCTACGTAGATATCATCTGGAGATGAGAGATAGTTGAAATCGCTGCTGCGAAGGAAGCCATATCCATCAGAGAGTACTTCGAGTACGCCATTGGCAGAGATGATATCTGTAAAATCATATTCCGGTTCCTGACTTACCTCCTTAGGGGCCTGTGCAGAAGCTGGTGCTGCAGTTGCTGCCGGAGTCATCGGACGGTCGAAGATATCGTATGTAGGCATGGCTGCCTGATCCTCGATTGGTAAATCTACCACGGTGATGAAATCGGTGCCATCGCCCGGGTCGCCTGACCAGATACCATCTGGTGTAGTCTCGGCTACAGCTGGCTCAGGAGTATGTTTTGGAGTATTGTTTTCTTTTGGTTCTGCAGGAGTACTGTTCTCGTTGTGAGCATTCATCTTAGCCTGGAGCATGGCAATCAACTCACTGTTGTCATTGCCCGAACCGTCGGCAGTAAACTGCGCCTCAGGAATCTCTGTCTCCTGGTTGTCAGATACAGGAGCTTCTTCGGTTGGCTGCTCATTGCTTGCCAGAGCTGTAGCCATAGCTTCTTCCTCAGAAACAGTAGCCTGCTCTGTTGGGCTTTCAGTATTGTCTGTATGATCTGCATTTTCGGTTGGTAGCTCAGCAGTATTTTCTGCTGCCTTCATTCCTTCCTGCTGCATTTTGATGGCAGCCGCTTTAGCAGCCGCAATGGCTTCCAGTTCTGCCTTGCTCTTGCGCCCTCTGTGCTTAGGGAAAGCAGCCAGTGGGTCAACGCTAGCAGGGATAGCTTGTGGAGTGTCTCCTTCAGTGGTTGTATCAGTAGCGGCAGGGCCGTTAACCTGGTTTTTCATAACATCGAAGTTTTCTCCCTCGATTCCATGAACAGAATATACTCGATCTTCTTTCTTGCTGGCGATGCGTGTGCGTTTACGCTTTTGCGCAGCACCGTCTGCTGATGCCTCTGCCAAAGCATCAAGAATCGTATAGATAATCGTTTCCTTATTGTCGCCAGATTTAATCTTGACGCCAATTTCTTTTGCAAGGTCCTTCAGTTGAAGGACACTTTTTGCTGATAATTCGTCTTTGCTATACATTATTATATATTGTATATTATATGATTTTTCTATGAAATGTAGCGTTTCTACAATGGAAACACTAGATGTATTTGAACTTTTCGAGTGCAAAGATAAGCAAAAAATTTGTTTCTGCCAAATTTTTTCTGTAACTTTGCACAAAAATAACGAAAATGGCAAGTCAAATACCGTATTTAGACGTTCAAAACCTCACCAAACGCTTTGGAGCAGAGGTTCTTTTTGATAAAATATCCTTCTCTATAGCTGAAGGACAGAAAGTGGGACTCGTGGCACGCAATGGCACGGGTAAATCTACATTGATGTCGGTGCTCATGGATAAGGAGGGACATGAGAGTGGTGATATCATCTATCGACGCGACTTAAAGGTGGGCTATCTGGAACAATCTCCTAAGTTTGATCCAGAGGAAAGCGTGCTGGAAGCTTGCTTCAATCATGAGGATGATCCAGAAAAGGTGCTCAAGGCAAAGCAGATCCTCACTCAGTTGCATATCACCAATATGGACCAGCCGATGGGACAGTTGAGTGGAGGACAGCAGAAGCGTGTGGCACTTGCCAATGTGCTGATAGATGAGCCTGACTTCCTGATGCTCGATGAGCCTACCAATCACCTCGACCTGGAGATGATAGAGTGGCTGGAGGGTTATCTGAATCGTGGCAACAAGACCATCTTCATGGTTACGCACGACCGTTTCTTCCTCGATAAGGTATGTAATACCATCCTGGAGCTCGACGATAAGACCATCTACACCTATCGTGGAAACTATGCCTACTATCTGGAAAAGCGCCAGGAACGTATGGATAATCTGCGTGCAGAAATCCAGCATTCCAAGAATCTCTATCGCAGAGAGCTGGACTGGATGCGTCGTCAGCCTCAGGCTCGAGGTCATAAGGCGAAATATCGTGAGGATGCTTTCTATGAGTTGGAGAAGGTAGCCAAGCAGCGCATCGAAGACCGTCAGGTAAGATTGAAGGCTTCTACCGTATATATTGGTTCGAAAATCTTCGAATGCCAGTATGTGAGCAAGGCTTTTGATGACAGAGGAAAGAAGAAGGTGATTCTCGATAACTTCTACTACAACTTTGCCCGATTTGAGAAGATGGGTATCGTAGGTAATAATGGTACGGGAAAATCTACTTTCATCAAGATGCTCCTGGGTGAGGTGCAGCCGGATAGTGGTAAGTTTGACATTGGTGAGACTGTGCGCTTTGGCTATTTCTCGCAGGAGGGACTCAAGTTCAGGGAAGACCAGAAGGTGATAGATGTCATCACGGAGATAGCCGACTATATCGACCTGGGCAACGGCAAGCACATGACGGCTTCGCAGTTCCTGCAGTTCTTCCTCTTTACTCCCGAGGAGCAGCACAACTATGTATATAAGTTGAGTGGTGGCGAGAAGCGCAAACTCTATCTCTGTACGGTGTTGATGAGGAATCCTAACTTCCTGGTGCTCGATGAGCCTACCAACGACCTCGATATCCAGACCCTCCAGGTATTGGAAGAATACTTGCAGGATTTCGCCGGATGCGTAATCGTGGTGAGTCACGACCGTTACTTCATGGACAAGGTGGTAGATCATCTCCTGGTATTCAAGGGCGAAGGCGAAATTCAGGATTTCCCTGGCAACTATACCCAGTATAGAGACTGGAGCAGGTTGCAGGAGAAGGATGAAGCAGAAAAAGTTGCAGCTACGGCTAAAAATGCAGGCAATAACAATACGGCTGCCAATGATGGTGCCGGCACAGCCAAGCGTGATGCCAACTTTGAGAACAAGCGTAAGATGAGCTATAAGGAGAAGCGTGAATATGAACAGCTGACCCAGGAAATAGAGAAGCTTACCGATGAGCAGAAAAAGTTGGAAGAAGCCCTTTGCAGTGGTACCCTGTCGGTAGAGGAATTGACCGAAAAGAGCAAGCGTCTGCCGGAAATCAAGGATGAGCTTGACGAGAAGGAAATGAGGTGGCTGGAACTGTCAGAGATGCTATAGACATTGAACTTTGAGCGGTTGAATATTGAACTTTATGATTAGTTCGTGTGCTGCCTATAATAATAATTATAAAAGAATATAGAAAGAATGGAAATCAAGAAATCAGAATTTACGATATCTGCTCCACGCGTGAGCATGTGTCCAAAAGATAATAAGGCTGAGTATGCTTTTATCGGCCGTAGTAATGTAGGCAAATCGAGCCTCATCAATATGCTTTGCAATCATAAGGGTTTGGCTAAAACTTCTGCTACACCGGGTAAAACATTGCTTATCAATCATTTTATCATCAATAATGAATGGTATCTGGTTGACCTTCCTGGCTATGGTTTCGCCAAACGCTCGAAGACAGTACAGAAACAGTTGGAGCAGATGATCAGCAGTTATATCCTGCAGCGCCCACAGTTGGCGAATGTCTTCGTTCTGATCGATGTGCGTCATGAGCAGCAAAAGATTGACCGTGAGTTCGTGGATTGGCTGGGCGAAAGCAATGTGCCTTTCTGTATCGTCTTTACCAAGGCGGATAAGTTGGGGCCGGTAAAGGCTCGTATGAATGCCGAGAAATGGATGCACGCTCTGGAGGACCGTTGGGAGGCACTTCCTCCTTACTTCATCACCAGTAGTGAGAAGAAGACGGGTCGTGATGAAGTACTCGACTATATTGACGAAATCAATAAATCACTGGCAGAAGAGTAAAAGCCTGCCATCTGGATCTATTGGGTCAAGATATACTCAGCCGGATTCTGGTATATAATCGTGTCCGGATAAACAATATTCAGGTAAAATCAGAATATAAAAGTAATAGGATGAAACAGATAAACTGGGGATTTATCGGCTGCGGAGAAGTAACCGAGAAGAAGAGCGGACCTGCCTTCAATGAGGTAGAGGGTTCGCAGGTCGTTGCGGTGATGAGCCGTAGCGAGAAGAAGGCTCGTGGTTATGCCGAGCGTCATCATATACGAAAATGGTACACCGATGCACAGGAACTCATCGATGATCCAGATGTGAATGCAATATATATCGCTACGCCACCATCATCGCATGCCACCTTCGCCATTATGGCAATGCGTGCCGGCAAACCGGTATATATCGAGAAACCATTGGCGGCAAGCTATAGCGATTGTATTCGTATCAACCGTATCAGCGAGCAGACGGGGGTGCCATGTTTTGTTGCCTATTACCGTCGTTATCTTCCTTATTTTCAAAAAGTAAAGGAGATTATCAAAAGTGGTGCTATAGGTGATGTCATCAATGTACAGGTTCGTTTTTCTGTGCCTCCACGTGATCTGGACACCAAGAGTGGCAAGGAGATGCCTTGGAGATTGCAGCCGGATATTGCCGGTGGAGGATATTTCTACGACCTGGCTCCTCATCAGATAGACCTGTTGCAGGATCTCTTTGGAGTCATCACCCGTGCCCATGGTTATCCTGCCAACCGTGCGCATCTTTATGATGCAGAAGATACGGTATCTGCCTGTTTCTTCTTCGAAAGTGGTATTCCGGCGAGCGGCAGTTGGTGCTTCGTGGGACATGAGAGTGCCAAGGAAGACTGTATTGAGGTGATTGGCGACAAAGGTTCGCTCTCTTTCTCTGTCTTTACCTATCAGCCTATCGAGTTGATAACTAGCGAGGGCAGATCGAGCATCACCGTTGCCAATCCACCGTATGTTCAGTTGCCTATCATCAGAAATGTGATAGAGCATCTGCAGGGCATCAATACCTGTACCTGCACCAGTGTTTCTGCTACCCCGGTAAACTGGGTGCTTGATCGTGTGCTTTGGAAGAATTAGAAAGGATACCCTAAATGGGATGAGAAAAATTGGTATTATAGTAGGACTGCTGTATCTCGTTCTGCTGCCACTGATGGCGGCGGAGCGAGATACGTTGGAATGCCCTGTAAGACAGGATTCATCTCTCATCAAGACCCTTTTCAATTCTTCGATGTTCAAGGGTAATACTCAGGACAGCTTGATTCGTGCCCGTCATGAGCGCACTTTCTTTCATCGTCTGGGTAAGACCTTCACTACCTTCTTTAGAGAGTTCTCCAATATAGATGAAAGGTATATAGAACCGCAGCACTTCAACTATACGGTGATGCTGCAGAATACCAATACCTACGAGGAATATACCCTGTATGGCAAGGAGGGGCAGCGAATCTCCTTTGCGCCTGATCCTTCCTGGCGCCTGGGACCTTATCTGGGATGGCGATGGGTATTCCTGGGTTATACCCTCGACCTGAAGCATATCAATACCAAGGATAATCATAGCAGCAAGAAGGAGTTCAACCTGAGTCTGTACAGCAGTTTGCTGGGTGTGGATCTGTTCTGGCGCCAGACGGGTAATGATTATCATATTCAGCGAATGAATCTGGGTGATCATATCAATACGGATGCTCTGAGAAAAGTATCTTTCGATGGTTTTAAAAGTAGTATTAAAGGCTTGAATCTTTACTACATATTTAATCATCGTAAGTTCTCATATCCAGCAGCTTACTCTCAAAGTACAAGACAGAAGAAAAGTGCTGGCTCATGGATGGTAGGACTGGGATATACCCAGCATCAGCTGGAAGTGGATTGGGATAAGCTTTCTGCCATAGTGGATGAGCGGCTCAATCAGAAAACCAAGCAACAGTTGGAGGCTAAAATTGATAGCAGTCTGATGTTCTCGAAAGTGAAGTATAGCGATTATTCCGCTACGGTGGGATATGGCTATAACTGGGTGTTTGCCAAAAACTGGCTCTTCAATGCCTCCCTCTCCGTAGGTCTTGCCTATAATCACTCCAAATCGGGAGACCCGGAAAAGGATAAGTTTGATCTGAAGAACTTCAACTTCAAGAATTTCAATTTTGATGGTGTCGGCCGTTTTGGAGTGGTATGGAACAACGACCGCTGGTATGCAGGTGCCAGTACTGTCATCCATTCGTATAATTATCACAAGGATCATTTCTCAACCAACAGTTCCTTCGGTTCGCTCAATATTTATGTGGGTGTGAACTTTGGAAAGAAACGAGAATATAAAAATGTAAAATGATGAAAGTAAAGCACAGTTTTTTAGTTTTTGCAGCGGCATTCCTGATGGTAATGCCTGCTTTTGCCAAGACGGGCGTGGTTTATCAGCGCCAGGATAGTCTGCGAATCGTATCCTTGCTGCAGCAGGCGAAGGCGATGAAGAAAAAGCCTGCCAACTGGATGATGTGGTTTGGAAAGCAGTTTGTGGGTATTCCTTATGTGGGTGGCACCTTGGACAGAACACAGGAAGAGCTGCTCGTGGTGAATACCAGGGAGCTGGATTGTACTACCTACGTGGAAATCGTGACTGCCCTGACGATGTGTGCCAAGCATCAGGAAACCAGTTTTGCAGCTTTCTGTAATCATCTGAAGCACGTGCGCTATATCGGCGGAGAGGTAGCGTATGTAAAACGCCAGCACTATTTCACCCTCTGGGTGGATGACAATGTAAAGGAAGGCATCGTGAAGGATATTCAGAATAATCCTCCCTTCACTGAAGTCCAGACCATCAACGTAAATTGGATGTCCACCCATCCTTCCAGTTACAAGATGCTTTTGGCTCATCCGCAGTGGAAGTCGGGTATCCGTGCTTTGGAGCAGAGCATCAACGGCAAGCGCTATCGCTATATCCCGAAAGGGGAGATTCGTAACAACCAGCTTTTCAGAAATACCATCAAGGATGGTGATATCCTTCTGATGATAACTCGAAAGAAGGGATTGGACACCACGCATATTGGTATTGCTTCCTGGCATAAGGATGGATTACATCTGCTCAATGCCAGCAGCATCCACAAAAAAGTGATTGATGAACCGATGACACTTTATACCTATATGCAGAAGCATCCATCTCAGATAGGTATCCGAGCTTGTAGGGTGTTATAAAATTTCGGAATATGAATGCTGATGTCGGAAAGCCTGTAAATAGGGCATTTTTCACATTTAATATTTTCCCTTAAGGATAGTTCTTTTTTTCCTTAAGGGAAAATATTTTTTTCCTTAAGGCTTTTTATTTTTTCCCTTAAGGCTTATTGCTTGTTCTGATGATATTGTCAGATTTATTCTGCCATTTTGTTCTTTTCTCCCTTTTTGGCACGTTATTTGTAAAACCTATAGCAAAAACAAATAAAGTAAAACATATAAATAAACATTATAATTATGGCACAGAAAGGTAATATCGGTGTAACGACAGAGAACATTTTCCCTGTCATCAAGAAATTCTTATATTCAGATCATGACATCTTCCTCCGTGAGATGGTTTCCAACGCTGTGGATGCTACACAGAAGTTGAAGACTCTTGCTGCCCAGGGCGACTTCAAGGGTGAGATTGGTGACACAACAGTGCGTATCTCTCTAGATGAGAAGGCTGGTACCTTGACCATCAGCGACCGTGGTATCGGTATGACTGAGGAGGAAATCGATAAATATATCAACCAGATTGCATTCTCAGGTGTAACTGACTTCCTTGATAAGTATAAGGAGAATGCCAATGCCATCATCGGTCACTTCGGACTCGGTTTCTATTCTTCTTTCATGGTAGCCAGCAAGGTGGAAATCATCACCAAGAGCTATAAAGAGGGTAGCAAGGCTGTAAAGTGGAGCTGCGATGGTTCACCTGCTTTCGAAATCGAGGACGCTGACAAGGCTGACCGCGGTTCAGATATCGTTCTCCATATTGCTGACGACTGCAAGGAATTCCTCCAGAAGAGCAAGATTGAGGAACTCCTGAACAAGTACTGCAAGTTTATGGCAGTGCCTGTAGCCTTCGGCAAGAAGACTGAGTGGAAGGACGGCAAGAACGTGGAGACAGACGAGGATAACATTATTAATAATGTGGAGCCTCTCTGGACCAAGACTCCTAGCACCTTGAAGGATGAGGACTACAAGAAGTTCTATCATACTCTCTATCCAATGCAGGACGATCCATTGTTCTGGATTCACCTGAACGTAGATTTCCCATTCAACCTGACGGGTATTCTCTACTTCCCACGCATCAAGAACAGCATCGACATGCAGCGTAACAAGATTCAGCTGTATTGCAACCAGGTATTCGTTACCGACCAGGTAGAGGGCATTGTTCCTGAGTTCCTGACCCTGTTGCATGGTGTCATTGACTCACCAGACATCCCATTGAACGTGAGCCGCAGCTACTTGCAGAGCGATAGCAACGTGAAGAAGATTTCTACCTATATCACTAAGAAGGTGGCAGATCGTCTGAGCTCAATCTTCAAGGAGAACCGCAAGGAATTCGAGGAGAAGTGGGATGATCTCAAGCTCTTCATCAATTATGGTATGCTTTCACAGGAAGATTTCTACGAGCGTGCCAAGGACTTCGCACTCCTGAAGGATGTTGAGGGCAAGTACTTCACTTACGAGGAGTACAAGACGCTGATCAAGGACAACCAGACGGATAAGGATGGCAATCTGGTATATCTCTATGCTAACAATAAGGAGGAGCAGTACTCTTACATCGAGGCTGCCAAGCAGAAGGGTTACTCTGTGCTCCTGATGGAAGGTCAGCTCGATACACCTATGGTAAATATGTTGGAGCAAAAGTTGGAGAAAAGTCGCTTTACCCGTGTGGATGCGGATATCATCGACCGACTCATCGTGAAGGAAGATGCCAAGAAGACAGATTTGACAAAGGATCAGTCTGACAATTTGACAGAGGTGTTCCGTTCTCAGATGCCTAAGCTCGACAAGGCAGAGTTCTTCGTGGAGATTCAGGCTTTGGGTGAGCAGAACCAACCTGTGCTCATTACTCAGAACGAGTATATGCGCCGTATGAAGGCAATGAGTCAGTTCCAGGCAGGTATGAACTTCTATGGTCAGATGCCAGACAGCTACAACATCGTATTGAACTCAGACCATGCATTGGTGAAGAAGGTATTGGAGGATGCTGAGGCTAATACCGCCGAAAGCCTGAAGCCAATCCTTGCAGAAATCAAGGGTCAGGAAGCTCGTCTCGCTGTGCTTCATCAGGAGCAGGGTAAGAAGAAGCCAGAAGAGATTACCCAGGAGGAGAAGGATGATGTTCACAACACGGAGAAGGCTATCAGCGATGAGAAGGCTAAGCGCAACGATATCATCTCTGGTTATGCCAAGAACAACAACATCGTTCATCAGCTCATCGACCTCGCTTTGTTGCAGAATGGTATGCTGAAGGGTGCTTCTCTCGATGCTTTCCTGAAGAGAAGTGTGGATATGATCAAGTAATTGCTGCTTTATAAAAAGTATATTACTTTACGTAGTGTAACATCAAATGTTACAAATCGTATCTAGATATGTGCTAAATGTTTCAATGTAGGCATTTAGCACATTTTTTTGTTTCTTTTCTTTGGTGATATTATCTGTTTTTTGTACCTTTGCACTACTTGATCGAAGAAACAAATAAACTATAAACAGATAAAACCCTCCTGATATGAAACAGAATGTTGAACCAGAACAGGATGTTGCATCTAAAAAATGCATCATTGCTGATTATTACACAAATCATTATGACGAACTCAAGAAGTTTGTGATATCTCGTCTGCAAGTTGTGGATGAGGCTGAGGATATTGTGCAGGATATCTTTGTCCGACTTCTGCAGTCGGATCAGATGATATCACCGGTAACTCTGCCTTGTCTGGTCTATACAATGGCAAGGAATAAAATCGTCGATTATTGGCGTTGCAGACAGCAATATGAGAAGTATGAGCATTTTATCAGGAAGGGCAGTTGGATAAATAGTTCTTCTGAAGGGGTGGAGTCTATCTTCTCGGCTCGTGAAGTGAATGAGATACTGGAGCGGGGTATTGCTCAGCTTACAGAGAGCCAGCGTTCAGTATATCGTCTGAATCTCTACGAAGATATGCCGGTTCGTCAGATTGCGGTAACCCTAAATCTGAAATATAAACAAGCAGAAAAGAAACTGGGAGTTGCCCGTAAGAAGGTTCGTGGTTTTGTTGAGAAGGCTTTGGCAGGATGAGGTCCCTTGGCTAGAGGTTTTATCACGAAAATAAGGCTGCATTCCCTTTGATAGGAGTGCAGCCTTGTTTTTATGTTTTTCTAATTTTACAATCTAAACTTGAATTCTTGATTTTAGCTTTTTTTGAGATAGAATCAGTTCTCTTTGAAAGCGATGACTCGGGTCAAAGCCTTGTCAAGATAGAATGTCTGGGTGAGTTCTTCTTTCTTGCCATCATGAGTAGTCAACTGGTAGGTGGCTCTCAGATACATTAAGGTATCTGGGAAGGTGCCATCGTTATAGTCGATGTTCTTTTTCATATATGGCAACTGGTTCATCTCCTGACGCATAGATTTTACTCTGTTAAAATCGATCATGGCTGTAGGAGTGAGTTGGCTGAAGCGTTTAAAGCTACAATCTTCGTTTTCCAGGTTTTCATTGAGGAAATCCTTGACGAGTGATTGAGCCTTGTGCTGGTCGCCACAGGAAGTGAGAACCAGCGCCAAGCCTAATGTCAATACGAATAGTATCTTCTTCATGATTTCATATCCTTTGTTAGGAATTCACTCAGTTCTTCTTACTTCACGCTGCGGAGGATATCCAGCAGGTGATCCCATACCATCTGAACGGTAGGAATCAGAAGTGCTTCCTCTGGTGTGTGAACATTGCGAAGGGTAGGACCGAAACTTACCATATCGAGGTCTGGATAACGCTCTGAGAAGAGACCGCACTCCAGACCGGCGTGGATACCCTTTACCCATGGCTCCTTGCCGAAGAGTTTCTCGTAACTCTTCACGGTAATGTCGGTCAGCTTGCTGTTGGCACGCATCTTCCATGCAGGATACTTGCCTCCCACGTTTACTTCGGCACCTGCCAGAAGAAAGGCTGCCTTCACGGTGTTGGTCATGTTGTCCAGGTTGCTCATCACATTGCTGCGCTGAGAAGCCACGATGTTGATGCTATTCTCGTCGGTCATCACGCTTGCAACATTGCTGGATGTCTCTACCATCTCGGCAAGTGCCTCGTCCTGACAGGTGGTGAGTGGACCATTATCTACAGCCTGTAAAGCCATGATGAACTTATCGGCTACGGCCTTCTCGATAACAGGAGCTGCATCGGCAGAACCCATGTTGAAAAGCATAGACTGCTCAGTTACGTGGAACTCATCTTCTACCTCAGATGCGAAGATATTCCAGTCTGCACGTACCTGCTCCTTTGCCTCATTCTTGACAGCAAAGACAATCTTGCCGTCGCGAGGGATGGCGTTATGCATCTTGCCGCTGTTGAAGCTTACCAGACGAAGGGCACCATTGAGTTTCTCGTTCTCCAGGAAGAGGAAGCGGGCAAGTACCTTGATGGCATTGGCGCGCTTCTTGTTGATGTCATCACCAGAGTGACCGCCGTTGAGACCTTTCAGGGATGCCTCCATGAAGAAGTAGCCTGCTGGAGCCTCTTCGCGGGTGAAGTGGAAGGTAGCCTTGGTAGTCTGGCCGCCTGCGCAGGATACGAAAATCTGACCCTCATCCTCTGAGTCAAGGTTGATGAGCATCTTGCCGGTCATGAAACCAGCCTTCATACCTACAGCACCTGTCAAGCCGGTCTCCTCGTCACGGGTGAAGACGCACTCGATAGGACCATGCTCGATGTCATTGGCTGCGAGGATGGCAAGCTCGATGGCACATCCGATACCATCGTCAGCACCTAGGGTAGTACCTTTTGCCTTCAACCATTCACCATCTACGTAGGTCTGGATGGCATCCTTGTGGAAGTCGAACTCTACGTCCACCAGTTTGTCGCATACCATATCCATGTGACTCTGAAGGATGATGGTGTCAGCGTTCTCATATCCTGGGGTGGCAGCCTTGCGAATCAATACGTTGCCAGTCTCATCAACAACAGTCTCAAGGTTATGGCTCTTGCCAAATTCCTTCAAAAACTCAATCATGTTCTCCTCGTGCTTGGAAGGACGAGGTATCTCGTTGATTTTAGCGAACTGCTCGAACACAAGAGCAGGTTTTAATTCATTTTTTTCCATTGATAATGTTATTTTGTATGTATTATTCTCTTATTTTGTTATTTTTGCATCAAGAAAGTCATTTATTTATGAGATTTCTTTTGCTTTTTGCCCGAAAAATCGTACCTTTGCAACGTGAAGTGCACTAAGGCACTGCAAAGGTAATAAAAATGATAAAATTAATGTTATTAAGTCTGTTAATAATTGCTATCGCAATGGCATTATTTAGTGTGAAGCTGATTTTTAAGAAGAATGGTAAGTTCTCTTCTCAGCATGTTCACGACAATCCTGGTTTGCGCAAGATGGGTATCCACTGTGTGGTTGACCAAGACCGCGAAGCGCGCGAAGCAAACAAGGCGTATTAAATCATTTTAGTTTTAGGAATAAATAATAATAAAAATACAGAAGAAATGAAAAAGAACATTTTGAGTTCAGTGGCTATTGCTGCTGTAGCTGCCTTGTCGTTGGCATCATGCAATAAGTCACAGCCTCAGGTTGAGGCTAAGTCTGAGAGCAAGGCTCCAGCAGAGTTGAAGATTGCATACGTAGAGGTTGACTCTATCATGACTCAATACACATTCGCTAAGGAGTATGCTGCCTTGCTGGAGAAAAAGGGTCAGAATATTCAGGCTACTATCGCTCAGAAGGGTCAGCAGTTGCAGGCAGCTGCTGCTAACTTCCAGCAGAAGATTCAGCAGAATGCTTACACCCGTGAGCAGGCTGAGGCTATCCAGGCTGGTTTGCAGAAGCAGAACAATGATCTTCAGGGATTGCAGCAGCGTTTGAGCAATGAGTTTGCTGCTGAGCAGAACAAGTACAACAAGGCTCTCCACGACAGCATTGCTAACTATCTGGCTCAATATAACAAGGACAAGAAGTATAGCATCATCTTCTCTAAGAGTGGTGACAATCTGCTTTATGCTGATAAGGCATACGATATTACCAGTGAGGTTATCACTGGCTTGAACAAGGCTTACAAGGGCAAGTTGAAGGGTGCAGAGGAAACTCCTGCCAAGAAGAAGTAATATTCCGGAAAATATAAACGTATTGAAATATGCTTCGTAACGAAAGATACGATTTCATATTGAATCACTTCAGAAATGCGCTGCCGAATGTGACTACCGAGTTGCAATTCGGTAGCGCATTTCAGCTTCTGGTTGCTACCTTGCTTTCGGCTCAGTGTACCGACAAGCGTATCAATATGGTTACGCCGGCTCTCTTTGCCCGCTATCCAGATGCACGGCATATGGCGAAGGCGAGCGAGGAGGATATCTATGAGCTGATCAGTTCGGTAAGCTATCCCAATGCCAAGGCGAAACATCTGGCACAGATGTCACGGCAACTGGTTGAACTCTTTGGAGGTGAGGTGCCGGAGACTGCTGATGATCTGGTGAAACTGGCTGGAGTGGGGCGAAAGACAGCGAATGTGATCCGTGCCGTTTGGTTTGGGCATGCCACGATGGCGGTGGATACGCATGTTTATCGTGTGAGCCATCGCATGGGCTTGGTGCCTCGTACGGCTGATACGCCTCGCAAGGTGGAGGATTTTCTGATGAAGCACATTCCGGCAGAAGATATTCCGAATGCGCATCACTGGATTCTGTTGCACGGCAGATATGTCTGCAAAAGTGCCAAGCCGCTTTGTGATAAATGCTTCTTCAATGAATATTGTCCAAAACTCTTGAAGGACAGTAAACTTTGACCTGTGAGGAGATATTTGTTAAAAAGATAGGAGTTAAGAATTGGATGTTGTTGTGGTTGGTAGTCAACTCCTCAATCTTAACTCCTAACTATTTTTATAATCTCACCGTTTTATTCAAAAGATAATTATCCAGGATAACCATGGCTGCCATTGCCTCTACTACAGGTACGGCTCTTGGCAATACGCATGGATCGTGGCGTCCGCGAGCTGTGAGTTTGGTAGGATTTCCTTCCAAATCTACAGTATCCTGTTCCATCAGGAGGGTAGCTACTGGTTTAAAGGCTACCCGGAAGTAGATATCCTGACCATTGCTCAATCCTCCCTGGATGCCGCCGCTATGGTTGCTCTTGGTTGTGATACGAGCTGCAACATCCTGATTGATTGTAGTTTCCTGATGGTTTGCCGCATCATCAGTAGCATCCATATTCTTAGCTTTAGGAACGAAGACATCATTCTGTTCGCTTCCGCGAGCAGTAACTCCGGCGAATCCTTCTCCATATTCAAATCCTTTGACGGCATTGATGCCGAGCATGGCTGCACCAAGTTGGGAATGGAGTTTATCGAATTCAGGTTCACCCAATCCTACAGGACATCCCTGGATGACACAGGTGATGATGCCTCCGATGGTATCACCATCAGCCTTGACCTGGGCGATGAGGTCTTCCATCTCCTTTGCCTTTGTCTGGTCTGGGCAACGAACAGGATTGTCCTCTATGGTGTTGAGATCATATAGATGGTAATCCTTCTCCAGGGCGATACTGCCAACCTGCGATGTATATGCCGTAATGCTGACGCCGAGCTGGCGGAGTGCCAACTTGGCCAGGGCACCACCTACGCAGCGGGCGATGGTGATGCGTGCAGATGAACGGCCGCCACCGCGATGATCACGGATGCCATACTTCTCATTGTAAGTGAAGTCGGCATGGGATGGACGGAACAGACAGCGCATATTCTCATAATCCTGAGAATGCTGGTTCTGGTTGCGCACCTCAAAGCCGATAGGGGTTCCCGTAGATTTTCCCTCGAAAACACCACTTAGAAATTCTACCTGGTCTGCTTCCTTTCGTGCTGTGGTGATGTGACTTTGTCCAGGGCGACGACGGTTGAGCTCGCTCTGGATAAAGTCCATATCGATGTCTATGCCTGCAGGGAAACCGTCGATGACGCCTCCTACAGCTATGCCATGACTCTCGCCAAATGTTGTGAGAGTGAAAAGATTGCCAAATGTATTCCTCATTGCCAAATTCTTTAGTTGATATGAAAAACGGCTATCCCAATGGTATTGAGATAGCCGCTATCGTTTATTCTCAAATATTACTTGTTGCAATCGCAGCCGCCCTCGCAGTTGCCATCCTTGCAGTCACCGCCGCAGTTGTCGCAACCGCCGCCGCAACCACCAGCCTCACCGCTGATGATCTGAGCCATCTTGGCGATTTCCTCTGCTGTTGCCTCACGGCTCTCAAGAACCTGACCGCAGAAGTTAAGCTTCAAACCTGCCAATGGGTGGTTGAGGTCGCAAGTTACCTTCTCGTCTGTGATATTCTTGACTACAGCATTGAAGCGGTTACCATCCTCGTTCTGCAATGGGATGATAGCACCTACCTGTACGTGCTGAGCGTCAAACTGTCCATTGATAGTGAAGATCTGCTTGTCGAGGTCGATTACGCGCTCGTCATAGTGCAAACCATAAGCCTGCTCAGGATCCAACTTGAAGTCGAACTCTTCGCCCTCAGCCAAATCAACTATCTTCTCCTCGAAAGCAGGCAAGGTTACACCCATACCGCTGATGAAGAAGAAAGGACGCTCATCTGTAGTGCGCTCAATCAGCATCTCTTCGCCGTTATCACCCTTTGTTACGTCATACAATGCGTATGATACTCTAATAAACTTGTTTTTGTTGTTTGATTCCATTTTATTTTATTTTTTTTATTGTTTTCCATTGATAGTGCTATCTGTAGGTTATTTGATATATATATATATAATGTACGCGCGTTCATTATATATATAGTTTCTTTATACCTTGCTTGCAGTTTCTTTGTCCCAGCCTGATAGCACTATTGTAGTTACTTCTTTCCAGTGCGCTTACGCTTCTTCATCTGTACGCTTTTCACCATTTCCATTCGCTCCAGATAGATAGGGCGCCATTTGTCGATGATGTCCTGTAATCCTTTGCTCTTGCGTGAAAGGTCTGCGTATTCCTCACTGTCAGTTTCGCCAGATTTCTTGAGTTCAAGCATTCTGGCGAGGAACTGTTTCTGATTCTCTTCTGCTACTTTGAGCTGGTTTCCCAACTTTTCGAGGCTTTCGAGGAAGGCGAGTGCCTTGTCTATATGATTTTGTTCTTCCATTGTTTCTATTGTAAATCTTCTGCAAAGATACAATAAATAATTGGGATATGGAAAAGAAATAGTAGAAATATTGGGGTTTTCGGAAAAAAAGATTCAGAGTGCTCATTTTCTATGGCTGGAAAATGGCAACTTGCTAGGCTTTTTCTCATAGTAATTCTCTTTTGAAACGCAAATGTTACTGATATTGTAAAACTGCTTACCTTTTGAATGCAAAAACAAGTGTTGGATAACGAAAAGTAGAAGAAAGAAGCCTTTTGATGTTGATATATATCAAAAAAGAGGCCCTTTAGAGCATTTTTCTTGTAAATTGTTTGCGTACACAACGGAAAGTTTGTATCTTTGCAGTGTCTTAAAGAAAAGACATCAGGATAATGTTTAACAAGAGTCCTTCTAGAGCCTCCTAGGTTATAAGATAGATAGTGTAGGTTCAGAAGATGGCTCGTAAAGTAAAGAAAGGTAAAAAGATTATGAAAAAGATTATGATTTTGGCAGTAGCAATGTTCGCAATGGCAACAACTACTTTTGCAGCAGACGAGGCAACAAACGCAACAGCAGCTTACAACATGAATGTAAAGATGGGTAGCTTGGCTAATGCATTGTCACTCAATATTGATCAGGCAGAGGCTGTAGCTGATGTTCACAAGAACTTCACAGCTGATATGATGAATGCTGCAACTGCAGCAAAGGATGAGCGTGCAGCTATGATTGACAAGGCTGTCATTAAGGATCTCAAGTACATGCACAGCATCCTCAATGATTCTCAGTATCGCAAGTATGTGATGCTTCTGAATGCAACACTTATGAATCGTGGTTTGAAGTAATTCAATTTCGATTGAATTCTGAAAAGAAATTATAAGAGAGAGATATGAATGGACTGCAGGTTGGACGATAAGTCTGACTTGCAGTTTTTTTGTGTCTATAGGAGAGGGGAAAATGGCAATAGCCTAAAGTGTCTGGCTCATCAGTTTTAGGTATTATCTAAAACCCCCATTATTAGGTATTGCAAGAATAAGAAAAAAGTCGTATCTTTGCACCCGTAAACAAGAATAGATGAATCGTAGGAGTACGGTAATTGTTTGAAACTATTAGTTTGTTTGAAATATGACTTTTAGATAGAATATATTAATAAAACGAATCTTGTTCGCTAATAGAAATAATTCATAATGTTTTTGTATTAAAGGAAAAAGCTTATCCGAGAGGATAGGCTTTTCTGCTGTTATACAGATAGTTAAGCGTGCATTGGTGCTGGTGCTGAAATTTTCTAGCACCAAAATAGCACCAAATTTTTAGCTAGCACCAAAAAGAAAAATAACAAATTGTTGTTCAGAAGTTTAGCCTAGCTTTTATCCACTATTATTTTTATAGTCTTTTAACAAATAGCCAAATGTATAATACGTGTATTTCAAATGTATAATAAAGTGTAGTTTTGCTCGTTTTTCACAAAACTTCACATTTGGTTGTTCAAAAAAAAGTTTCTATCTTTGCACCAGTCAAACGTAGCGGAATGACAAATGAAAGAAGACCTCCTTTCCGGCGAAAGCCGACAAGATATGGAATCCCTGAGTTCTAGACCGCTACCTAGGCTTGGGGATTCTCATTTTTTATATATTCAGTTATGCAGTACATCAATATTACCATAGAACTTTTAAAGGCATACTCTTCAAGCAAGAGCATGAAGGAACTCCTTGCGGTTGCTATTTGGATAAAGATGCAGCATAGCAATTCTGTAATGTGGAATGTTACGGAATACAGATTAAGAAAGGAGTTGCATATCGGAAAGCCAAAAGCAGAAAGACTTATTCAAGATATGAAAGATGACAGCTTGTTTTCTGTAGATGGAAATAAGGTTGTTGTCTCATCATTCCGTGACAACACGATAAAGTGGACACGTAAGGGTCGAGAGTATCGTGGTACTATGGTCTGTAAGTTTGAGGTTAAAGAATATACCTTGAAGAAACTATTCAATCTCATCAACGAGAAACTTTTTGAATTTGAGATTTGTGCTGCCGAGCATAAGGACTGTTGTATGAAAGCACCTGAGGGTGAAAAGGTCGGTGCCAAAGGTAAAGCAATCACAATAAAGCAATTTCAGAAGGCTCTCAATACAAGTAGTAGTTCTGTTTCAAGGATCAAGAAGAGACTTATTGCCAGTGGAAGGATTGATTCTACTCTTGCAGAGAAACATTCCTTTGACATCAGGAATGAGGAAGAAACAAAGAGAACATTGTTGAGAACGAGAAAAACAAAAGCTGATTTCATTATTGGTACTCTTGGTTTTGTTGTTCTTGCCTGTTCTTACTCTATTGCAGACAGAGCGGTGTCGGATGGATTCAGACATCTTATCTATGGCAAGCAGAGTGAAAAGGTTATTCAGAGAGACATGAGCATAGGAGGAATCCCTGACGGATTCTTCTGTTAATTGCTTAGGTGTTTGTTTTGGTAACATACATTGAAAGAAAGAAAATATTAAATAATTTATTAGTTATGGATAAACCTACCTATGAGAAGTTCAAGAGATATTGTATATCAAAGAACTATGGAACAGATGAGTACATCAAGAGTCTGTATGATCATCTTGAAGAAAGAAATTGGAAGAAGGCAAATGGTGGGGAGCCAGTGAACTGGATGATTCTCACAGATGCTAATTTTGGAGTGTTCAATGCCAAGGGAAAGTTCTCTAGTGCAATAAGAGCAAAATTGACTGAAAAGTCGGATGATTTCGACCCAGTGGAGCCTTTTCCTGATAATGGAATGAACTATGTGGCTTATACGGATGGAAGTTGTGACAATCATTCCAAGTATAAGGCAGGAGGTTCTGCTTACATCGTATTGAAGGATGGAGAGATTGTCAAGATGAAGAATCACGGCAGATTGCAGACAACTAACAACCGTATGGAGTTGCTTGCTATCATCAGTGCAGCTAAGTCTTGCCCAGATGGTTCTTATCTTGATGTTTACACAGATAGCCAGTACTGCATACTTGTGTTGGGGAAGAGTACTCCACCAAAGATGAATCCTGACCTCTATGAGTTATACAAGAAATGCTCTGCTCATTTGGCAGGAGTCCGTTTTCACTGGGTGAAAGGTCACAATGGTGACAAGTACAATGAAATGGTTGATAACTTGGCTTATGGAGTTTACTGCGACATCTGCGAGCAATATAATATAGTGAAATCGAAAAGACATTAAATTTAAGATAGCTATGGTATCACAATCAGCTAGATATTATCAGACTCATCCGGCAGCAAGGGAGCGCAAGAAGAAATACGATACACGCTTTGAGTCTTCACCTACACAGAAGGCTAAGCGTAGGGAATTGGCTCGGCACAACGCTGCTCACGATAAGAAGTATGGATCAGCATCCCGAAGGGGAATGGATGCTTCACATACCAAGGCAGGAATTAGGTATAAACCATCATCGGTGAATCGTGGTTCCAAGACGGATATGGCTGGAGATAGAAGAGCTAGGGGCGGTCGCTGATAGTGATTGCCGGAACATACGGAAAGAATAAGAGGGAGTGCTCACGCATTCCCTCTGAGAGTGTAAACTAAACTGTGTCAAGCTACAATAAAAAGT
>NZ_QSQJ01000039.1:0-8617 GCF_003436715.1 Prevotella sp. TF12-30
AAAGAGGGTGCGCCATAGACTTATGACACACCCTCTTTTTTGGGAATGTTTTTCTACTTTTTGCTTAAAAAGTCTTAAAATAATGAATTTTGTTTCATTAAAAACCAGTTCGTATTAAAATTTAATATATCTTTGCAGCGGCTAACTTAAATTAATAAGGATTAAATAACATTGGCTAACTTCAATAAGTAAGCCGAATAACATCGGCTGAATTAAATGATTGGACCAAATAACATTTTTTAAACTATATCTTATGATTAGACAACTATTCACAGTAAGTACTATGATTATGGCTCTTGGTATGACTCCTACTCACGCATATGGGGGGGTGACTCGTATCCAGGAAACTAATCAGTCCAAGAACGGACAATGCACTGGTACCATTATTGACCCTACAGGTGAGCCAGTAATTGGTGCTACAGTTACAGTTAAAGGAAAGCAGGGTGGAACCATCACAGATATTGATGGTAAGTTTATGCTTTCAGACGTGCAGCATGGTGCAACTATCTGTATCAGCTACATTGGTTTCGAGCCAGTGGAGATGGTATGGAAGGGTGGTGCCATCAATGTAACCATGCAGGAAGACAGCAAGACTCTGAACGAGGTCGTTGTTGTCGGTTTCGGTACTCAGAAGAAGGTAAACCTCACTGGTGCCGTTTCTACCGTTGATTCCAAGACCCTCGGTGCTCGCCCAGTCAACTCTGTAGTTGACGCTCTTCAGGGTGCAGTAGCCGGTATGAACTTCTCTACACCAAGCAGTGGTGGTACTCTTAATTCAACCAAGTCTTTTAACATCCGTGGTACAGGTACTATCGGTGCCGGTTCTTCTGTATCTCCACTCGTGCTCATCGACGGCATGGAGGGCGATATGAACGCACTCAACCCACAGGACATCGAGAACATTTCTGTATTGAAGGATGCTTCTGCTTCTTCCATCTACGGTTCACGTGCTGCCGGTGGTGTAATCCTTATTACTACCAAGAGTGGTAAGAAGGGTAAGACTTCTATTAACTACAACAACTCATTCCGTTTCGATTCTCCACTCAACATGCCGGAGATGATGGACTCTTACACATGGGCTAAGTACATGAACGATGCATCTGTTGGTAGCGGTGCAGGTGTCTGGTTTACAGATGAGAAGCTCGAGCAGATCAAGAAGGCTCAGAGCGATCCTACCATGCAGAAGATGTTCAAGAACAGCAACAACCGTTGGGAGGTTTGGGATAATACGCCACTCTTGCCTCTTGGTAATACTGACTGGCTCAAGGAGCAGTTTGGTACCAGCTTCTCTCAGGAGCATACCTTGAGTATCAATGGTGGTGATGATCGTTTGCAGTACTATGTATCAGGTAACTATCTCAACCGTGGTGGTCTTCTCCGTCATGGCGATGATAGCATGCAGCGCTATACTATGACCGGTAAGATCAATGCACAGATAACCAACTGGTTGCGTATGACCTACAATACCCGTTTCTCACGTCAGGACTTCGATTCTCCTGGTGATTTGATCAATGGTACAGATGTGTTCTTCCATAACATGTGCCGTTACTGGCCTATTATACCAACTACCGATCCTAATGGCAACTGGTTGCCAGAGTCTTATATCGGACGTCTTCAGAATGGTGGCCGTGCCAAGAATCAGGCAGACCGTCTCGCACAGCAGCTTTCTTTTGTTGCAACTCCTGTAAAGGGACTGACTCTGAATGCTGAGCTGAACTACCGTATTGTTACCCAGTTCAACCACCGTGACTGGCAGACCACATACGCTTACGACTGCGACAACAATCCTTATGTAGATACCAACGCAACATCAAGCGTGTATGAGTATTCATTCAAGTCGAACTATTTCAACCCTAACCTCTTTGCAGAGTATAGCCGTTCATTTGGCGAGCATAATATGAAGGTGATGGGTGGTTTCCAGAGTGAATGGTTCCGCCAGCGTAATATGAAGGCACAGCAGAACGGTATCATGTCTGGTCTTCCTACTCTTGATACAACAACCACCAAGCCAAGTGTAGGTGGTGCTTATAACTCATGGACAACAGCCGGCTTCTTCGGTCGTATCAACTACGACTTCGCAGGCCGTTACCTCTTCGAGGCTAACCTCCGTTATGATGGATCTTCACGTTTCCTCCGCGAGAACCGCTGGAACTTCTTCCCATCATTCTCTGCAGGTTGGAACATTGCCCGTGAGAAGTTCTGGGAGCCATTGACTGATTACGTAAACACATTGAAGCTCCGTGCTTCTTGGGGTCAGTTGGGTAACCAGAATACTGACAACTGGTATCCTTTCTATCCAACCATCGGCTTCTCTTCTCAGGGTGGCAACTGGTTGATCAATGGCGCTAAGCCAAATACCGCTTCACAGCCAGGTCTCGTATCTTCTACTCTTACATGGGAGAAGAGCCGTACATGGGAAATCGGTCTCGACTGGGGTGCTTTCAATAACCGCCTCACCGGATCGTTCGGCTACTATCAGCGCAAGACATTCGACATGGTAGGTCCTGCTCCTGAGTTGCCTGTTATCCTCGGTGCCAATCCTCCAAAGGTGAACAACCTTGATATGACATCTAAGGGTTGGGATCTCCAGATTGGCTGGCGTGACGTAATCGGTGAGGTAAGCTATGGTGCATCTCTCGTATTGAGTGATAACCAGGTGGTCATCGATAAATATCCTAACCCATCTAAGAAACTCGGTTCATACTATGCTGGTGCTAAGCTCGGAGACATCTGGGGTTATACCACAATCGGTATCGCACAGAGTCAGGAAGAGATGGACAAGCACCTCGCAAAGGTTGACCAGAGCGCACTCGGAAGTGGCTGGACTGCTGGTGACATCATGTATAAAGACCTCGATGGCGACGGCAAGATCAATGGTGGTGAGGGTACAGCCGACAAATCTGGCGACCGCCGCATCATCGGTAACTCTACTCCTCGCTATAACTTCGGTTTGAACCTCGATGCAGCTTGGAAGGGCTTTGATATCAAGGTGTTCTTCCAGGGAACCCTCAAGCGTGATTACGCAGCAGGTGGTGCCGTATTCTGGGGTGCTATCGGTACTGGTAAGTGGCAGGCTACTGGTTTCAAGTTCCACGAGGACTACTGGCGTGAGGATAACAAGGGAGCATACTACCCACGTGCAGACTGGGGTGGTGGTCGTAATACCCAGACTCAGACCCGCTATTTGCAGAATGCTGCTTATGGCCGTTTGAAGAACCTCACCATCGGTTACACCTTGCCAAAGTCTATCACAAGCAAGGCTTATATTGAGAATCTTCGCTTCTTCGTATCTGGTGAGAACCTCTTCACCATCACTAACTTCACAGAGGCTGGTGATCCAGAGCTGATCGGAGCAGGTTATGGCGGTGAGATTGGTAAGACATATCCATTGTCAAAGACATTCTCATTCGGTCTTAGTGTAACATTCTAACTTATCATTTAGATTATAGAAAGGAAACAATTTATGAAAATTAAATATATTTCAATGCTCTTATTGGGCGCGACGCTCGGTCTGACAAGTTGCAATGACTATCTTGACAAGGAGCCTGAAAGCAACGTGACACCTGTGTCTTTCTTTACTAGCGCCGACGACCTGGCTGCCTACACCGTGAATCTCTATGGTGTATTGACAAGTATTGGTCCTGGTAGCTATGGTATGAGTACCTTTGCTTATGATAACAATACCGATAACCAGGCGGGAACCGGTTATTCTAGCCGTTGGGTTCCTGGAAACTGGAAAGTAGGTCAGAGTGGTGGTGCTTGGGATTTCGGTAATATCCGCTCGGTGAACTATTTCCTGGATCAGGTACTGCCAAAATTCGAGGCTAAGCAGATTAGTGGTGCTGAGGCTCAGGTACGCCACTACATTGGTGAGGCATACTTCCTCCGTGCTTACCTTTATTTGGACAAGTTGCAGTCTTTGGGTGATTTCCCTATCGTGCTCAATGCGCTTCCTGATGACAAGGAAACTCTCGTTGCGTCTTCCAAGCGCCAGCCACGTTATAAGGTAGCTCAGCAGATTCTCGACGACCTTGACAAGGCACTCGGTCTTCTGCAGGAATCAGCTCCTGGTGGCAAGAACCGCATCTCTCGCGATGCAGCCCTTCTGCTCCGTTCACGTGCAGCCCTCTTCGAGGCTACATGGGAGAAGTATCACAAGGGTACTGCGTTTGTGCCAGGTGGTCCAGGATGGCCAGGCAAGGCTGAGGATATCCAGGGCTTTGACATCGATTCTTCCATCAATCACTTCCTCGATGAGGCTATGAAGTCTTCTAAGGAATTGGGTGATAAGCTCGTTGGCAACCTTGTAGAGAATACGGATGCTCCAGAGGGACAGGATGCAAGTTTGAAAAGTCTCAATCCTTACTTCACCATGTTCTGTGATAAGGATATGAGCGGCTATAGCGAGGTTTTAATGTATCGTGCTTTTGATAAGGCAAAGGCTAACGTTACCCACAACGTGCAGATGCAGTTGCAGCGCAACGGCGGTGGTACAGGTTGGACACGTGGCCTCGTCAACTCATTCCTCATGCGCAATGGTTTGCCTATCTACGCTGCCGGCTCAGGCTACGACCCAACTTGGGAAAACCAGGGTGTGAAGGCTACCTTGCAGAATCGCGATTCTCGCATCCAGCTCTTCACCAAGATGGATGGATCTATCGAGAACTACACCAGTGAGGGTGCTGTTCCAACCGACCTCTCATGGACAGTAAAGGGCAACAACGAGACTCGTATGGTGACAGGTTTCGCAGTAAAGAAGGGTAAAAACTATGATTCCCAGCAGGGACTCAATCACGACTACGGCGAGAGTGGTAGCATCGTATTCCGTGGCACAGAGGCTCTCCTCAACTATATGGAGGCTTCCTGGTTGAAGAACCATACTATAGACGCTACAGCTGATAAGTACTGGCGTGCTCTCCGCATCCGTGCCAAGGTAGATCCTGATTACAACAAGACTATCGCAGCTACCAACATGCAGGAGGAGGCTAAGTGGGACTTCGGTGCTTACTCTCATGGTCAGTTGGTTGATGCTACTACTTACAACATCCGTCGTGAGCGTCGTGATGAGTTCATTGGTGAGGCTTCCCGCTGGGAGGACTTGATCCGCTGGCGTGCTTGCGACCAGGTAAACGGTTACCAGATTGAAGGTATGAAGTACTGGGGTACTGTTTACGAGGGCAAATGGCTCGATGGTACAACCAACCTCGCTATCGTAGATGTTGAAGGAGGTAAGGGTAATATGAGTGATAAGACCATTAGTGGCGACTATATCCGTCCATACCAGATTTCCAAGATTAACAACCAGGTATTTGATGGTTATCACTTTACACCTGCTCACTATCTGTCTCCTATCGCACAGAGCGTATTCCGTCAGACAGCAGCTGGTGATCAGACCGATCTTACCACATCTGTAGTTTACCAGAACCCAGGTTGGCCATTGATTGCTGGTCAGGGTGCAACTACAGTAGAGTAAAGCGTGTGAACATATTCATTCTGCTTATGTCTTGAAATAAAAAGCTCAAGGCATAAGATACTAAAAAGGCTCGCAAGAAGTTTCGATTTCTTGCGAGCCTTTTAAGATTAAGAAATATTAAAAAACTGGCTTTTCCTTGGAGATAATCGCGGATATGTGTATATTTGCACCATCCGATAATCGCGGATAGGTGTGTATTTGTGCTATCCGATAATCGCGGATAGGTGTAAGAAACGGAAAATATTAATCGCGGATAGGTGTATTTATCCGATATAATTAATCTAGGATAGGTGTAAATTATGAGAAGAAAAGTATATGATCAACTCAAGAAATGGAAGGAAGAACAGAACGGAGAAAGTGCTGTTCTCATCAATGGTGCCCGCCGAGTAGGAAAGAGCTATATCGTAAAGGAATTCGCTCAAGAAGAATACAAGAGTTATATTTTGCTTGACTTCAATAAGATAGGAAAGAACATAAAATCCTTGTTCGAAACCTACCTGGATGACTTGGATACATTCTTTATGTATTTGAGCAGTTTCACCAATACACCTCTATATCCAAGAGAATCGGTTATTATCTTTGATGAAGTGCAATTGTATCCTCGGGCTCGTACTGCTATCAAGTATCTGGTTGAAGATGGACGCTACGATTATATCGAGACTGGTTCGCTTGTTTCTATCAAAAAGAACGTTGAGGATATTATGATTCCTTCTGAGGAGGAAGAAATATTGATGTATCCTATGGATTTCGAGGAGTTCTTGTGGGCATTGAACAATGAAACCTTGATGCCGCTTATACGAATGAACTTTCAGAAAAAGCATGAGATGGGACAGATGATGCATCGCATGGCAATGGACTATTTCAGACAGTATCTTATTGTTGGAGGAATGCCACAGGCTGTAGCTAAATTTGTAGAAACTCGAGATTTCAATAAGGTGGATCGTGTGAAGCGACAAATTCTTACCTTATATCGTAATGATATTCAAAAGTATGCTTCAACTTATGTATTTAAAGTTACCCAGATTTTTGATACAATTCCTTCTCAACTTCAAAAACATGAGAAGAAATTTATGTTGAAAGCACTTACAGAAGGGGCGAGAATGCGGGATTATGAAACGGCTTTCTTTTGGCTGGCAGATGCCATGATAGTCAATATGGCCTATAATACGACAGAGCCAAGCATCGGTCTTGGAATGAATACCGATGATACGACATTGAAATGCTATATGGCTGATACGGGTTTGCTCATCAGTCATGCTTTCAATGAAAATACGATAGTATCTGAAAACTTATATAACAAGCTTCTGGTAGATAAACTGGAGTTCAATGGCGGAATGATAGTTGAGAATATTGTTGCTCAGATGTTACGTTCGGCAGGGCATAAGCTGTATTTCTTTTCCAAATATAGTAAGGATGATGCCAAAGAAAGGATGGAACTGGATTTCCTGATAGCCAAAGATACAATAACGTCAAAGCATAATATTTCACCGATAGAAGTGAAGTCAACTAATAGATACACGCTCACTTCTCTTAAAAAGTGCATCGCTAAATATGATAGTTATCTGGCCACTCCGTATGTTTTGCATACGGCTGATTTGAAAGTAGAGGAGGGGATTACTTATTTGCCATTGTATATGACAGGGTTATTATAAGTGGTTTTAGTTGAATGGAAAAGGCTCGCAGGAAATCGAAATTTCTTGCGAGCCTTTATTATTGGCTTAACTTTGAATCTGAACCAGTTAAACTAATCATAAAGTTCAATGTTCAAACCTCAAAGTTCAAAGTCTTACACGAGTGTTGCAACGACTTCTTCACGGGTACCTGGCAACATGTCGATGACAGGAATCTCTGGCATGGTGTAGCAACCTGGCTGGAGACGGAATGAAGCGCGAGCCACGTTAACCAATACCTGAGCTGTGAGGGCAGGGTTGTTGATGCTCATGTTGAACTCGAAGCGCTGGTTCTGAGTCTTGCCAGATACACCCTTGCGAACAAGGTTCACACCATGACCCATATCCTTTACATCATCTACAGATGCTACGGCGAATACGTGAGTCTCGTCGTGAGCGAAGTATGGATCTGCCTTGATCTCTGCAGTAACATCCTCAAGCTTGGCACCTTCCTCCAACTCTACATATACCATGCGGCGGTGGATACCCTCGCCCAATGGGATTGTAACAGAGAGCGCTTCCTTGACACCCTTCTTGCTACGAACGCAAACAGAGTGTCCCATGCTCATACCAGGACCGAAGTTGGTATAGGTCAATCCCTTTGGAGCCAGACTTTCCATCAATACACGTACGATAGAGTCTGAACCTGGATCCCAACCGGCAGAAATAACGCTCACCTTGCCAGCCTTCTTGCAGTTCTCCATCTGCTTGGTGCGGTAATCAAGAATACCTGTATGGATATCGAAGCTATCTACGGTGTTGATGCCGAGTGCAACGATCTTCTCTGCATACTCAGGGCAAGAACGGGTAGGAGTAGCGAGGATAGCAACATCCACATCCTTCAACTTGGTGATGTCATCTACTACCTCATAGTTAGCCAACTCTGCTGGTTTGTCCTTAGCACCCTGGCGACGAACGATACCTGCGATCTCGAAATCTGGAGCGGCTTCGAGAGCCTCTACTGTAAACTTACCGATGTTGCCGTAACCTACTACGGCTGCTCTAAACTTTTTCATTTGATGTATTTATTTCTTTTATATTGTTGTTTATTTTGGATAATTCTTTCCTGATATCTATTTCCGGTTGCAAAAGTATAGCTTTTTCTTGAAATACGTGACGTTTTAATAGATTTTTAACTCATAAAACTTGCAAAAGGTAATAAAATCATAGTTTCTAGGTAGAATGAAGGGGGAATTGTAAGGGTTCTTGAATAGATTCCTTACAGTTTCGTGATTTCAAGGATTTAAGAGATAGCCTTATTCTTTAAAGCTTTTGCCCTTACAGGGCGTCGGGGGTGCGTTCATAATTACCCAGGGCGATGCCCTGGGCTAAGAGCTTCTGCCCTTTCAGGGCGTATTGGGTAATTTCAACCGTACAGGTCGAATTAGTTTCTACCCTTAAGGAAAATTGTTTCTACCCTTAAGGAAAATTGTTTCTACCCTTAAGGAAAAATAATTCTTCCTTTAAGGGAATT
>NZ_QSQJ01000039.1:8627-41381 GCF_003436715.1 Prevotella sp. TF12-30
ATAATTCTTCCTTTAAGGGAATTTGTTTCTACCTTTAAAGGAAATTGTTCCTGTACCTAATAGAATTCTCCGTTCATAAGCTTTGAATGTCGGTTCAAAAGTATTGAATGTGCATTCATAAGTTTTGAATGTACGTTCAAAACTTATGAACGGAACTTTCTTCTAGTCTTAAAGACTATTTCCATAGGGGAAAAAGGCTTTTTCTTATAGGGGCGTGAGTAATATAATCCAATGCCGGATACAATAAATCCCTATTCCGTGCGTTCATATTATTATAATTAATTTATGAAAGAGGTATAACCAAGTGTTTAAATAGTAAGGAGAAAATAAAAATGATAGAATATATTCATGGCGATCTGGCCGAACTGACCCCGGCAATGGCAGTAGTAGAGACTGCAGGAGTGGGTTACGGACTCAATATTTCGCTCAATACCTATACTGCCATTCAGGGCAAGCAGGAAGTAAAACTCTACGTGCATGAGGTTTTGGTGGCAGGTGGAAGAGATGACTCTTTCACCCTTTTCGGTTTCGCCTCCAAGCAGGAGCGCGAACTCTATCGCCAGCTCATCACCGTATCGGGTGTGGGAGGCAATACGGCGAGAATGATTCTCTCGTCGATGTCGCCAAGCGAACTCTGCAATGTGATTTCTACAGGCAACGACAAGATGCTGAAGACCGTGAAGGGTATCGGATTGAAGACAGCCCAGCGCATCATCATCGACCTGAAGGATAAGATCGTGAGTCTGGGCATTGCCGATGAGCTGCCGGCTAATGGTGGTAATGTGGTGATGGTGAACAATGATATCAAGGATGAGGCTGTCAGTGCCCTCACCATGCTCGGTTTCTCACCGGCACCTTCTGCCAAGGTGGTAGTGGATATCCTGAAGGCGCAGCCAGATCTGCCGGTGGAGCAGGTTGTAAAGCTTGCCTTGAAGCAAATTAAGTAACTTCTGGTTGACGTTAATTTAATAACTTCTGGCTGAAGCAAATCCAGTAACTTTATGAAGGGGCAAAGAATCTTTTATTTTTTGATGGCTTGGCTGATGGTGACAACCTTCGGCTATGCCCTCGCTTTGCCTTTTCCGCAGCAAGACAAGAAGCTTCCAAAGCACCAGCCCATTCAGGTGGATGAGGATACGATTCCTGATTCCCTGCTGCATCCCCGCTGGAAAATCCAGCTTACCCAACCTTATTCCCTGAACGATCTCTATCAGAGTCCGCTCGACCTCAAGCGTCCTGATGCCCTCCGGTATCAGGTCATCTACAATGATACCCTCAACCGTTATGTCATCGGCAACCGGATGGGCAACACCTGGCTTTCGGCTCCCATCATGCTTACTCCGGATGAGTATATGAAATGGACGGAACAGAACGAGCGCAATGCCTTCTATCGCCAGAAGAACGATGAAATCTATCAGGCGAAGGGCAAGGAGAAGTTCGATTTCTCTGATATGCACTTCGATCTGGGACCTGCCGAGAAAATCTTCGGTCCCGGTGGAATCCGTGTCAAGACTCAGGGTACTGCCGAACTGAAGTTTGGTATCAACAAGAAGAATATCGACAACCCGTCGCTGCCTATTCGCAACCGCAAGACCACGATGATGAACTTTGATGAGAAAATCAATCTCAACGTGAATGGAAAGGTAGGCGACAAGATGGACCTCAACCTGAATTACAACACCGATGCCACCTTCGACTACGATGCCCAGAACATGAAACTGAAGTATGATGGCAAGGAAGATGAGATTATCAAGCTGGTTGAGGCGGGTAATGTATCCTTTCCCAGCAACTCCTCGCTCATCAAGGGCGCCAGCAGTCTTTTCGGTGTAAGAACCGATATGCAGTTTGGCAAGCTCAAGCTGCAGACGGTGTTCTCACAGAAGAAGTCGGCTTCCAAGAGTGTATCGAGCCGGGGTGGCGTGCAGCTTACTCCCTTCGAGCTTAATGTGGCAGATTACGAGGAAAACCGTCACTTCTTTCTCTCCCAATATTTCCGCAGTCATTATGATGCCTGGATGCAGAAACTGCCGAATCTGCTGACGGGTATCACCATCAACCGTGTGGAAATCTGGGTTACCAACAAGACGGGAACCACCACGAATACCCGAAACATCATCGCCCTGACCGACCTGGGAGAAAACGAGAAGGTGAGCAACCCGATGTGGGGGGCAGGAGGAACGATGGTGCCGGCTAACCAGGCGAATACCGAGTATGCATCGATGACTGGTCAGTTTGCCGCTGCCCGTGACATCAACCAGACAGCCTCTGTTCTGGAAGGTGGCGGACTGATTGGCGGAAGCGATTTCGAGAAGCTGGAGAGTGCCCGTCTGCTCAGTTCCTCTGAATATACCGTGAACCAGGCGATGGGATATGTTTCGCTGAAGTCTGGTCTGCAGACCGATCAGGTTCTTGCCGTGGCATACGAATATACCTATGGCGGAGTGACCTATCAGGTGGGCGAGTTTGCCTCGGATATCACCGATACCAAGCAGGCTCTCTTCGTGAAGTCGCTGAAGAATACCAGTTGTAATCCACAGCAGGGCAACTGGGACCTGATGATGAAGAACGTATATTATCTCTCTTCGCAGGTGGAAAAGGATAAGTTCCGTCTCGATGTGAAATATCAGAGTGACACGGCGGGTGTCTATGTCAACTATATTCCGGAAACGCAGGTGAAGAACCAGCCTATCATCCGTGTGCTGGGTGCCGATCGACTCGATAACAACAACAAGGCGCGCAGCAATGGTTACTTCGATTATGTGGAGGGCTATACCGTATCGAATGGTCGCGTGTTCATGCCGAAGGTGGAACCGTTCGGCAGTTATATGCAGGATTATCTCGTCAGGAAGGGTGTGGCTAAGGAGCAGGCAGAGAAGTATGCCTTCACCGAACTCTATGACAGTACGAAGACCATCGCCAAGCAGATAGCCGAAAAGAATAAGTATCTCATCGTGGGACAGTTCAAGGGTTCGGCAGCCAATGTCATCTCCCTCGATGCCTACAATGTGCCGCAGGGTTCGGTAGTGGTAACGGCAGGTGGCGTTACCCTGAAGGAGGGCACCGACTACTCGGTGGATTACAATGCCGGAGAGGTGACCATCCTCAACCAGAGCATCATCGATGCCGGTACGGCGGTCAACGTCTCCCTGGAGAGCAATACCGATTACGGACAGATGAGAAAGACGATGGTAGGATTCAACTGGGAGTATGAATTCTCCAGGAATTTCCAGATCAGCGGAACCTTGCAGCATCTCTCGGAACAGGCGCTCACCAACAAGGTGGCGATGGGCAGCGAACCGCTGAAGAATACGCTCTGGGGCATCAACCTGAACTGGAAGAAGGAGAGCCAATGGCTTACCAACATGCTCGACAAGATACCGTTCCTGCATCTCACCCAACCTTCCTACATCTCCTTCAAGAGTGAGTTTGCCCAGCTTCTGGCGGGCGAGGCAGGAGGAGTGCAGGACAATGCTTCGTATATTGATGACTTCGAGAATACCAAGGGAACCATCGACGTGATGACTCCTACTTCGTGGGTTATCTCCAGTGTGCCGTCGCTCAACTTCAAGGATGATTACAATGACAAGACGGGGTTGACCAGCGGTTACCATCGTTCACGCCTAGCCTGGTACACCATCGATCCGCTCTTCACCCGAAGGGGAAGTTCGCTCACTCCAGGCCATATCAAGAGCGACCTCAAGCAGTTGAGCAACCACTACGTGAGAGAGGTGTATGTAAAGGAGCTTTTCCCTCTGCGCCAGCAGAGCACCTATCAGGGAGCCACCAGCACCCTGAGTGTTCTCAATCTGGCTTACTATCCATCGGAGCCGGGACCTTACAACTTCAATGTATCCGATCTGCAGTCGGATGGTACCCTTGCCAATCCGTCCCGCAACTGGGGTGGAATGATGCGCAAGCTGGATACCAACGATTTCGAGCAGGCAAACGTGGAGTATATCGAGTTCTGGATGCTCGATCCGTTCATCTATTCCCGAGAGCAATCGGATGCAGCCGACTATGGTGGCGACTTCTACATCAACCTGGGCGAGGTGAGCGAGGATATCCTGCGGGATGGCAAGAAGTTTTATGAGAGCGGAATGCCGGTGGATGGCAGCAACAGCTTCACCTATACGCAGTGGGGTAAGATTCCTACGCAGAGCACCGTGACCTATGCTTTCGCCACGACGAGCGGAAGCCGTGCCCTGCAGGATGTGGGATTCAATGGTCTGACCGATGCCGAAGAGCAGGAATTCTACAAGAGTGCCTATCTCGACCAGATACAGGGAAAGGTGAACCAGGCGGTGTTCGACAGTATCTTTGCCGACCCAGCCCGGGATAACTATCACTATTTCAGAGGATCTGACTGGGATGAGATGCGTGCGCCCATCCTTCAACGATACAAGTACGTCAACAACCCTCAGGGCAATTCGCCTGACAGCGAAAGCCGTACTGAGAGTTATGATACCTCCTATAAATCGACACCGGATGTGGAGGACATCAATCAGGACTATACGCTGAACGAATATGAGAAGTATTTCCAGTATCACGTCAGCATCCGACCGGAAGATCTCGTGGTGGGCAGCAACTTCATCGTGGATAAGCGCGAATACACCCAGACTTGGCGAGACAACACGAAATCCACGGTTACCTGGTATCAGTTCCGCATTCCTGTGGATGAGTTTGAGAAGCGCCAGGGAAACATCAACGATTTCTCCAGCATCCGCTTCATGCGAATGTTCCTCACCAACTTCAAGAAGCCTATCGTGCTCCGTTTCGGTACGCTCGACCTGGTACACGGCAAGTGGCGTACCTACGACCAGCCGTTGGGTGCAGCCAGTGGCGGAACCTTGGAGGCGAGTGCCGTCAGTCTGGAGGAAAATGCCGAGAAGACACCGGTCAACTATGTGCTTCCTCCGGGTATCAGCCGCGAACAGGACCCATCGCAGCCACAGCTTGTCGAGGCAAACGAGCAGGCTCTGAGTATGGTGGTGAAGGATCTGACCCATGGCGAGGCAAAGGCGGTATATAAGAACTCTACCCTTGATCTCCGCCAGTACAAGCGCATCCAGATGTTTACCCATGCCAATGCCCTGGAGCAGAATGCCACCAATCTGAAGAACGACCAGCTGGCGGTCTTCATCCGTCTGGGCAGCGACTATAAGAACAATTACTATGAGTATGAGATTCCGCTCAAGCTGACCGAACCTCGCAGCAATTATAACCGTAACAGTTCTGCCGACAGAAAGCTGGTCTGGCCGGAGGAGAATATGCTCAATGTAAACCTGAGCGTATTTACCAGCCTCAAGAAGGAGCGCAACAAGGCAAAGGCTGCTGGTATGGCTTCCTATATGGCACCTTATATGATGATGGATGCAGAACATCCGGGCAACCGGATCACCATCGTGGGCAATCCGAGCCTGGGAGAGGTAAAGACGCTGATGATAGGTGTGAGAAACAATTCGGATGAGGTGAAGAGTGGAGAAGTATGGGTCAACGAGCTCCGGCTTCTGGAGCATAACAACAAGGGAGGATGGGCTGCCAATGCCAATCTGAACGTGCAGCTCTCCGACCTGGGTAGCGTGAATGCCACCGGCCGCTATATGAGTGAAGGCTTCGGCGGTCTGGAAGACGGTGTGGCTAGCCGCAGCACCGATAATTATGGTACCTATAGCGTGACCACCTCGTTGGAGATGGGTAAGTTCTTCCCCGACAAGGCGAAGGTGAGCATACCTTTATATTATAGTGTGACGAAGGAGAAGACTTCTCCGAAATACAATCCGCTGGATACGGATATGGAACTGAAGGATGCGCTGGATGCCGCCGGTTCGAAGGCTGAGCGGGACTCTATCGAGAACATCGCCGTGACCAAAGTCACCCAGACCAACTTCTCGGTATCCAATGCCCGGGTAGGTATCGCCACCCGACGTCATCCGATGCCTTACGATCCAGCCAACTTCTCGTTTACTTACAGTCATGCCCATCAGCATACCACGGGTGAGACCACGGTCTTCGAGAATCGGGACAACTGGCGCGGAGCCCTGGATTATTCCTGGACACCGGTCTATAAGGCGTGGGAACCTTTCAAAAAGTGGAAGAACAAGAGCAAGTGGCTCGACATTCTGAAGCGATTCGGATTAAACTGGTTGCCTCAGAACATCGCCTTCAATACGGAGATGACGCACGAGACCTATGAGCTGCAGGAACGCGATATGGAGAGTACGCTCAATTCGCAGCTGCCGCTCACCGTGAGCGACCAGTTCCTCTGGAACCGCGAGTTCTCTCTGCGCTGGGATCTGACCAAGAACCTGCACATGAACTTCCAGAGTGCCACCCATGCACAGGTAGATGTGCCTTATCCGGATGTGAATGCCGATCTCTATGCCGACCAGTATCATGCCTGGAAGGATTCGGTATATCGAAGTTCGGTATGGCAGAGTGTGAAGAGCTGGGGTACGCCGCTCGACTACAGTCAGAACTTCACGGCATCCTATAAGTTGCCTGTCCATCTGCTGCCAGTCTTCGACTGGGTGAATACCGATGCCTCCTACAATGCCAACTATACTTGGGAGCGAGGTACGGAGGATGAGAACGGCAACTCGTATGGCAACACCATCAACACCCAGCGCGAGCTGACGATTAACGGAAGCTTCGATCTGGTGCGCCTCTACAACCACATCCCATTCCTCAAGAAGGCGAATGACCGATTCAACCGCTCGATAAGCAGGAGTGAGATAGAGAGGAAGAAAAAGGAGAAGGAAGCCAGGCGGAAGCAGGCTTTGCTGAAGAATGCCCAGCAGAAGAACGATATGCAGAAGAATCAGGTAGATCTGGCAAAGGCGCTTCCGAAAAACAGGAAGGCTTTCGAGAAGGAAATCACCCTCCTGCCGGATACGTCCCTGCTCATCAGGCATGGCAAGAACAGCAAGCGACTCATCATTTCTGCCAAGACGGAGGATGGAAAGGTGTATCAGCTGAAATACAAAAAGGTGGATAACAACCAGATCCGTATCAAGTCGAAGGTGGATAGCATGATGAAGCTGAAGATTACGGTGATGCCGAAAGAGCCGCTCGATAACGAAAAATGGTATCGGACAGCCCAGACGGCAGCCCGACTGGCAATGATGCTGCGCAAGGTGAGCTTCACCTACCGCAACAACTATCAGATGCTTCTGCCGGGCTTTACTCCTAACGTGGGTGATGCCTTCGGACAGAAGAAAGTGGGAACGATGGCGCCGGGACTGGATTTCGCCTTCGGACTGGTGGATGACAGCTATATAGAAAAGGCAAGAGACAACGACTGGCTGCTCTGCAACGACTCGATTGCTACGCCGGCTACTACCAGCAAGACCGAGAATCTGCAGCTGCGTGCCACCCTGGAACCGGTCAAGGATTTCAAGATTGATCTTTCTGCCACCCGCACCATGACCACGCAAAAGAGCATACAATATATGTATGAAGGTACACCGACCACCCAGAGCGGAACTTTCCAGATGACTACCATCTCGCTCAGTTCGGCTTTCGAGGGAATCGGAAATGCCAACAGTGGTTATCGCAGCAGGACTTTCGAGAAGTTTGTCAACTCGCTCGATGGTTTCCGCCAGCGGGTGGAGTCGCAGTATGCCGGGACGGTATATCCTGCGGGTTCTACCTTGGGCGGAGGCAAGTATGATGCTTCCCGCACACCGGTTAATCCGTATAGTGGTGATGTGATGATTCCTGCATTCCTCAATGCCTATACCTCGATGGGCGGCAGTTCGCTCTCCATCTTCCCGGCATTGAGCCGACTCTTGCCAAACTGGACGGTGCGTTATAGTGGCTTGGGCAAGTTGCCATGGTTCCGTGATCACTTCAAGAGTGTGAACATCAACCACGCCTACAAGAGCATCTTTGCCGTGGGCAGCTATAGCAGCTACAGTACCTATCAGGAGTATATGAATGGTCTGGGCTTCGTGACGGATGCCTCTACGGGCAATCCATCGCCTAGCAGCATGTTCAATGTTTCTCAAGTGAGCATCAACGAGGCATTCTCGCCATTGCTCGGTATGGATGTAACGCTGAACAACAATATGACCATCAAGGGTGAGTATCGCCAGACCCGAGTGCTGAACCTCAGTATGACGAGTGTACAGGTGAACGAGGCGCTGAGCAAAGACTGGGTGGTAGGTATGGGCTATCGTATCAACAACTTCAACCTCTTCGGTGCTCCGAAGGCACACAAGGTGAAGGGAAGAGCGGGTGCCCAGCAAAACAGCAGAAACGGAAGCAAGGGCAAGAATCAGACCCAGAACTACGGTCCTAATCACGACCTGAACCTGCGTCTCGACTTCAGTTTCCGCAAGCAGGCAGCCATCGTCCGTGATATAGCCACGATGACGAGCAGCGCCAGCAGTGGCAACAATGCCCTGAAGCTGAGTTTCACGGCTGATTATACCTTGAGCAAGATGCTAACCATGAGTTTCTACTATGATCGCCAGACCAATACGCCGCTCTTGTCGAGCAGCAGTTATCCTACCACCACGCAGGATTTCGGTCTGAGCATCAAGTTCTCGCTGACGAGATAGGCGGGAAATTCTTCTGCATCCAATAAGCAGAAAGAAAATTCTCTAATTCTCAAATTCTTGAAAATAAAAAAAGCTCGAATGTTTGATGCATTCGAGCTTTTTTTCTATCTTATTCTTTCTTCATTATTTCTTGTCGTAAGCGTGAACAGGGTAGTCGATGGTATAGTGAAGACCACGGCTCTCCTTGCGCTCGATAGCCATACGGGTAATGAGATAACCTACATTGATCATGTTGCGGAGCTCGCAGAGATCCTTGCTTACCTTTACACGCTTGAAGAGATTCTCGGTCTCTTCGTAAAGAAGGTCGAGGCGGTCCCAGGCACGTTTCAGACGGAGGTCGCTACGAACGATACCTACATAGTTGCTCATACATTCGCCTACTTCCTTGATACTCTGGGTAATCAATACCTTCTCCTCGTTGGTCATGGTACCCTCGTCGTTCCATGCAGGAACCTTCTCATTGAAGTCGTATTCATCTACATGCTCGATGCTGTGCTTGGCAGCAGTCTCGGCATAAACCACAGCTTCGATGAGCGAGTTGCTGGCAAGACGGTTGCCACCATGCAGACCTGTGCAAGAGCACTCGCCCAAGGCATAGAGGCGGTTGATGCTTGAACAGCCGTTCAGATCTACCTTGATACCACCACACATGTAGTGAGCGGCAGGACGAACCGGGATATAATCCTTGGTAATATCGATGCCGATGCTGAGACACTTGGCATAGATGTTAGGGAAGTGACGCTTGGTCTCCTCCGGATTCTTATGGGTAACATCCAGGCAGACATGATCCAGACCGTGAATCTTCATCTCCTTATCGATGGCACGGGCCACGATGTCGCGAGGAGCCAAACTCAGGCGCTCATCATATTTCTCCATGAAGCTCTCGCCGTTAGGCAGACGCAAGATGCCGCCGTATCCACGCATTGCCTCGGTGATGAGGAATGCAGGGTGGGTCTCTCCAGGATGATAGAGGGCTGTAGGGTGGAACTGTACGAACTCCATATCTGCCACCGTACCCTTGGCACGGTAAACCATCGCCTCGCCATCACCGGTAGCGATGACAGGGTTGGTGGTAGTCTGATAAACGGCACCACATCCACCAGTACACATCACGGTAACCTTGCTCAGATAGGTATCCACCTTCTGGGTATCAGGATTCAGAACATAGGCTCCGTAACAGTTAATATAAGGTGTACGGCGGGTAACACGGGCACCCAAGTGGTGCTGAGTGATGATTTCTACGGCGAAATGATTTTCCTTGATATCGATGTCCGGGCAGTTGCGCACAGCTTCCATCAGACCGCGCTGGATTTCAGCACCCGTATCATCAGCGTGATGAAGAATGCGGAACTCGCTGTGTCCGCCCTCACGATGAAGATCGAACTTGCCATCCTGCTGCTTGTCGAAGTTGACACCCCACTGCACGAGCTCCTTGATCTGCTCTGGTGCCATAGTGACAACCTGCTTCACAGCCTGATAGTCGCTGATGTAATCACCAGCGATCATTGTATCCTGTATGTGCTTGTCGAAGTTATCTACTTCCAAGTTGGTAACTGACGCCACACCACCTTGTGCAAATGAAGTGTTTGCCTCATCGAGTGAGGTTTTGCAAATCATACACACTTTACCTTTATGCGCTCTGGCTACTTTCAGGGCGTAACTCATACCGGCAACTCCTGAGCCGATAATCAGAAAATCATACTTATAAACCATGTGAGTTTATTCTAATAATGCTTAATTGTTTGCAAAAGTACTAATTTCTCTTTAAAAAGAGTAATAAGAGAGGGATTTTTTGTAATTTTGCAGCGAATTTTAAGGTAATATAGTCTTTTAGACTATCAAATAGTAGCTGAAAACGCTATTTTAAAGATAAAAGAACGAGATATGGCAGATAGAACTTTTCATAAGCGCTTCAATACGACGGCTCGTGTTGGAGTGGTGGTTTTCGCCCTCCTGGCAGGATATTTCTTCTGGGTCAAGATGGCGATTATTGGCATTTTCGTTGCCATCATCATTGTGGGCATGATCGAGCGTATTCTGAATACCACCTATACCTTCAAGAAGGTGAAACCTATCGACCGAGATGACGAGATGGAATATCTCATCATCAACGAAGGCAGGTTCTCTTCCAACAGGAATGTGCCGGTATGCGACATCATCAGCGTGCATACCGCCAAGACCTTTCTGGGATTGGATCATTGCCTGGTGATAGAATACGGACATCATAATATGGTAACGGTGCAGCCCGATAATGAGGAGGCTTTCGAGAAAGAAATTAGTAAAAGACAATGAAAAAGATTATATATATGATGATGAGCTTCATCATGGCTACGCTCATGGCGATGCCGGTGAAGGCTCAGGATGTGATTGAAGGAGAAGTGGTGGAGCCGCAGGACGACACGGAAGTGACCGACTCCACGATGTTGGATTCCCTGGCTGCTGATACATTGAAGCTGCCTTGGCCCGAATCGGTGCAGGTAGGTATCGGCAAACTCTTGGAAAGTAAGATGTTTGAGACATCGCAGGTGGGGATCATGGTCTGGGATATGGATGCTGATTCCTGCATCTACAAGCACAACGAACGACAGCTGATGCGCCCGGCAAGTACGATGAAGCTCTTGACAGCCATCACCGCACTTGACAAGTTGGGCGGTTCCTATCAGTTCAAGACTCAGTTGAAATATACCGGAACCATCGAGGACGGTGTGCTGACGGGTGATGTTTACTGTGTGGGAGGTATGGATCCCCGTTTCAACAGTGATGACCTGACGGCATTTGTCAACAGTCTCAAGGATATGGGTGTGGATACCATTCGTGGTAACGTATATGCCGACCGTTCGATGAAGGATGCGGCATTGCTGGGCGAAGGTTGGTGCTGGGATGATGATAATCCGGTACTTTCGCCATTGGTGTTTTCCCGCAAGGACATCTTCATGGACCGTTTCCTGGCTAAATTGAAGGATGCAGACATCGAATATGAGGAGATGTATGCCTCTACCAAGACCTGTCCTGCCAATGCCTTTACCATCTGTACCCGTTTCCATACCATGGACCAGGTACTGCATAAGATGATGAAGGAGAGTGACAATCTCTATGCCGAGTGCATGTATTACCAGATTGCGGCTTCTACGGGCAATCGTCCGGCAAGTGCCAAGAGTGCCCGCAACGTGGAACGGCAGTTGATCAATAAGCTGGGACTGGATGCTTCCCGCTACAGACTGGCAGATGGTTCGGGCTTGTCGCTCTACAACTATCTCAGTGCCGAGCTGGAGGTGATGATGCTCCGTTATGCTTTCCGCAACGATAACATCAAGCAGCACCTAATTCATTCCTTGCCTATAGCAGGTGTGGATGGAACCCTGAAGAAGCGTATGAAAAGCGGCAGTGCCCACGGCAATGTCAAGGCAAAGACGGGTACCCTGACCGGTATCATCTCGCTGGCTGGCTATTGTACGGCAGCCAATGGACATGAGCTTTGCTTCTCTATCATCAATAATGGAATCATGCACGGCAGCAATGCCAGACATTTTGCAGACAAGGTTTGTAACCTGCTCTGCCAACCATAATTAAGTTAGAAGTTTATGGAAGAAATTCGTAGATTTGTAGATGAAATGATAACATGGGCGGGTGTCACTGGTGATTACGTGCCTATGCTTCGTCATATCCTGCTCACCGTCACCGCTATCTTGCTGGCGATGCTGAGCGATTTTCTGTGTCGTAAGATTGTAGTTCCGTTGATCTCGAAGATTACGGAAAAGACGGAGGTTTCCTGGGATGATGTGTTGCTGAATAAGAAGGTACTCACTTCTGCCTGCCATATCGTGCCGGCAGTGGTAATATGGTCGCTCATGCCGCTTATCTATCTGGAATATCCTATATTCAAGGAGATTCTGGAGCGTGCTACGGGTATCTATATCGTGGTGATGTCGGTACGTACGGTATTGGTGTTCATCGGCTCCTTCAAGGGATTAGAGAATAGCGGAGAGCGCCGCTCTTCGGCTCAGCAGTATTTCCATACCTTCTGCGGTGTACTCAGGGTATTGATGCTCTTTGTGGCTGGAGTGGTAGTGGTTGCCATCCTGTTGGGTAAGAGTCCGATGACCTTGTTTGCCGGCTTGGGTGCTACTTCGGCTGTCTTGATGTTGGTTTTCAAGGATACCATCCTCGGTCTGGCTGCCGGTGTGCGACTCACCAGTAATGATATGCTGCACAAGGGCGATTGGATTACCGTGAAGTCGGTAGATGCCAATGGTATCGTAGAGGATATGTCACTAACCACCGTAAAGGTTCGTAATTTTGATAATACCATCGTTACTATCTCGCCAGCTACCCTGGTGAATGGTTCGTTCCAGAACTGGATTGGAATGCAGAAGAGTGGGGGAAGAAGAGTAAAGCGAATCGTTTACTTCGACTTTCGCAGCATCCGATTGGTGGATGAAACCTTGAAGCAGACCTTGCTTGCCAAGCATTTCGCCACAGAGGATTCTTTCAAGTTGAAGGAATCTCTTCAGAAGGCGATAGAAAAGGATATTCAGGAAGGAAAGGATATTGAGGACTTGAAGAATCCTGCAGCTTTGGCTCCAACCAATCTTCAGCTTTATCGTAGATTCATGGAGAAATATCTGCGTCAACGCCCTGAGGTAAATACGGAACTCACCTTGATGGTACGCCACATGGAGGCAACCCAGTGTGGTCTTCCTATCGAATTCTATTTCTTCATTAAGGACAAGGTATGGATTAATTACGAGCATATCCTTGCCGACATCATGGAGCATGCCTATGCGCTTGCCAATGAATTCGGCCTGAAGATTTACGAGCAATATCCGGAGCAGTAGGGAAGAAAAGCATAATAATGAACAATAACTCTTTTTTTTCAACAGAAATAATCCGTTGGTTTCGTGAGAACGGCAGAGACCTGCCTTGGCGCGAAACCAAGGATCCTTATGCCATCTGGCTGAGCGAAATCATCCTTCAGCAAACCCGCATTGCCCAAGGTTGGGAATATTGGGAACGGTTCGTGCAGACCTATCCCAAGGTAGAAGATCTGGCAGCAGCCAGCGAGGATGATGTCTTGAAACTCTGGCAGGGCTTGGGGTATTACTCCCGTGCCCGCAATCTTCATACTGCCGCCAAGCAGATCGTGGCTTTAGGTGCATTCCCCAATACCCTCGAAGGCATCAAATCCCTGAAGGGAGTAGGTGATTATACCGCTGCAGCCATCGGCTCTTTCGCTTTCGATATTCCGGCAGCTGTGGTTGATGGCAATGTCTATCGGCTGCTTTCCCGATATTTCGGCATCGATACTCCCATCAACTCAACTCAGGGAAAAAAGGAGTTTGCGGCTTTGGCACAATCACTCTTGCCTGCTTCCGATGCGGCATCCTATAATCAGGGAATGATGGATTTCGGTGCGATTCAATGTACTCCCCAATCTCCGAAGTGTCTGCTCTGTCCGCTTGCAGAAACCTGCAAGGCTTTGCGTTGCGGCAGGGTAGAGGAACTGCCCGTCAAGAACAAGACCGTGAAGGTGAAGACCCGCCACCTCTCCTATATATATATAAGGTGTAAATCTTCGGCAGCGGATGATGCTGGGAATTCAGAACCGATGGTTGCCATCCATCGCCGTGGAGAAGGTGATATCTGGCAAGGATTATGGGAGCCTTATAATGTTTCAGATGTCAAGGAACTGCCTTCTTTCGTGAAGAATCCGATTTTGCTGGCAAAAGATGTCAAGCACGTACTGACTCATCGCATCCTTCTTGCCGATTTCTATCTCCTGGAAACGGAAAACCGTCCTCCACTCCCAGATGATTACGTCTGGATCAAGGAAAGTGAGATAGAAGACTATGGGGTTCCGAGACTGATAGAAATCATGCTGGAAAAGATCAATCCTGCAGAATAGGATACGTCTCAATACCCTCACTAAGTGAAACTTGAATATATATAATCTCTTCATATAGAATAAAGATGATTCAATTCAATAAGAAAATGAGAGGATGGGTGATAGCTGGCGCCATCGCTTTGCTCTCTACTTTGGGCTTGTCGTCCTCTATGTTGCCAGCTGCACAGGGGGATGCACCGGGAATGGAAATCCCGGTTTCTAAGAAAAAGGTATCGCAAACCATCAGAAAGCGTTTTCCCTATACCGTATCATACAATCACGATACCCGTCAGCCTAACTGGGTGGCATGGACCTTGACCCGTGCTCATGCCTCTGGCAAATTGAAGCGTGGCGACTTTGAGGATGATATGGATATGCCATCACCTAAGGGAACGAAGGCTGATTACTACAACAGTGGTTATGATAGAGGTCATCTCTGTCCGGCTGGCGATAACAAGTGGAACCAGAAGGCTATGGACGAATGCTTCCTGATGACCAATATGTGTCCTCAGACCCATGCTCTGAATGCGGGAATCTGGAATAGCATAGAACAGCAATGCCGTACCTGGGCTAAGAAATATGGTAGGGTCTATATTGTCTGCGGTCCGATATTCCTGAATAAGCAGCATCGCAAACTGGGTAAGAACAAGGTGGTGGTGCCTGATGCTTTCTTCAAGGTTATCCTCCGCACCGGCAAGAATCCGCAAGCCATCGGCTTTATCTGTCGCAACCAGGGAGCTACCGGACTGCAGAAAAAAGACTTCGTCAACTCGGTAGATGAGGTGGAGCGTATCACCGGCTATGATTTCTTCTCCAAACTTCCTGATAACATCGAGAAAAAGATAGAGGCAAAAGCTGATATCAACAAGTGGTAATAGAAAAAGAAAGTCACCCTGAAAGGGCAAAAGCTTTGAAATTGAAAGCTTTTGCCCTTTCAGGGCGACTTTTTTGTCTTTATTCTAAAACCCAGGGCGATGCCCTGGGCTAGGAGCTTCTGCCCTTTCAGGGCGTATTGGCTGTGACTTATGACACACCTCCTTATTTCTGTTAATAGAACCTTAGTAGTTCTGAGCCTCAATCTGGAAGTAGCTCTGTGGGTGGTTGCAGACTGGGCAAACCTCTGGAGCCTGCTTGCCTACTACGATATGACCGCAGTTAGAGCACTGCCAGATGCAGTCGCCGTCGCGAGAGAAGACGAGCTTGTCCTGCACGTTCTTCAAGAGCTTGCGATAACGCTCCTCGTGGTGCTTCTCGATTTCAGCCACCATTTCAAACTTAATTGCAATCTCCTCGAAGCCTTCCTCGCGAGCTTCCTTAGCCATGCGTGGATACATATCGGTCCACTCGTCGTGCTCACCATTAGCAGCAGCCTCCAGGTTCTTCTCTGTATCCTGGATAGCACCGCCCTCCAGGTACTTGAACCACAACTTAGCGTGCTCCTTCTCGTTGGCAGCTGTCTCTTCAAAGATGTTAGCTATCTGAACATAACCGTCCTTCTTAGCCTTACTTGCAAAATATGTATATTTGTTACGAGCCTGTGACTCACCAGCGAATGCCTCCTGGAGGTTCTTCTCTGTCTTAGTTCCTTTTAATTCCTTCATAATGTATTCTGTATTACGTTATTAATATGTTCTTTATTATTTTTCTTTTGCAAAGATATTGAAAAGTTTCTAATTATGCAAGAAAATTAAGGATTATTTTACTTTCGACCTATTATTTAGATAAAATAAAGCAAAACCAAGCATCGCCATACCGAATATCCACGAAATGATGGCACTTGTTACCATTCCCAGCGTATGGGTGAAACCTGCCACGATGAATGTCAGGAAGCTTACAGCAGCTACTGTAATCGCGTATGGCAACTGAGATGAAACATGGTGTACATGCTTGCACTCGGCTCCGGCACTCGCCATAATGGTGGTATCGCTGATAGGTGAGATGTGGTCGCCACAGACAGCACCAGCCATGCAGGCAGAGATAGAGATGATGCGCAATGGGTCGGCAGCTGGGAAGACGGCGATACAGATAGGAATCAGAATACCGAAGGTTCCCCAGGATGTACCTGTGGCAAATGCCAGGAAGGCTGCAACCAGGAAGATGATGGCTGGCAGGAGCATCTGGAGTTCAGAAGCGCTGCTTGCCACTACGGTGGATACATATTCTGCTGCCCCCAGCGAGTCAGTCATACTCTTCAGGGTCCATGCCAGGGTAAGAATCAGAATGGCTGGTACCATCGCCTCGAATCCCTTGATCAGACTACTCATCGCTTCATCGAATGGTAAGGTCTTGCGAACCGTAAACATCAGAATGGTCAGAATCAAGGCTGCCAATGAACCAAGCACCAAACCGATAGAGGCATTGCTGCCTGCAAAGGAGTCAACGAAGTTCATATAGTTGGCATTGCTGGTATCGAAGAAACCTCCCGAATAAACCATACCTGCCATACAGAAGATAATCAACATGATGATTGGAATCACAAGATCGCTCACAGAGCCTTTGCTCTGGGATGATTCTTCCTGCTTTGCTCCCACACCATGCTCCACGATCTGCAGCTTGGTATCGCTCACCTCGTCGAGCTTTCCTCCGTTGGTGCGCTCATACCATTCCTTCAGTCTTGCATCATACTTGCTCATCGCCTTGAAGTCGAAGCCCATGATCACGATGCCAAACATAAAGAGGATGGTGAAGAAGGCGTAGAAATTATAGGGTATTGCCTTGCAGAAAAGTGCCAGTCCGTTCTCGCCTCCCGATACGAAGCCCGATACTGCTGCTGCCCAACTGGAGATTGGGGAGATGATGCAGACAGGAGCTGCAGTGGAGTCGATGAGATAAGCCAGTTTCTCCTTGGTTACGCCATTGCGCACTGCGATAGGGCGCATCACCGAACCCACGGTAAGGCAGTTGAAGTAATCATCGATGAATATCAGAATACCGAGCAGAATGGTGGCTACCTGCACACCAATCTTCGACTTCACGTGCTTGGAAGCCCATCGGCCGAAGGCCGCAGAACCACCCGCCTTGTTCATCAGTGATACGATGCTGCCCAGAACCACCAGGAATACCAGAATGCCCACGTTCCAAGGGTCGGAAAGGCAATGTATCAAACCGTATGCCTTGGCATCATCGCCTTCGCCTACGGTGTGGTTGGTCAGATGAACGAGGAATCCGTCGAAACCTGTTCCCATCGAAATGCAATATTGAACGGCACCCAGAATGATACCGATAAAAAGAGAAGAATAGACCTCCTTCGTCTTCAGCGCCAGAGCGATGGCGACGATAGGAGGTAGTAACGACCATGCGGTCCCAATCATGTTGTAATCCATTTGTTATTAATATGTTTTAAAATTTTTGAATATTCCCTTGCTGAATCGCTGCCCACGAGTCTATCTTTATCATTGGAAAGGCACACAAAAAAACATCATAACTTCTAAGCCCATCGGATCCGATGGGCTTAAAAGTTATGTTTCATGAATTTATAATGCGATCTCCTATAATACCATCTCTTCGTATTTCAATCCGAAGACATCGGCAACCGCCTTGAATACTACCTTGCCATTCACGATGTTCAATCCCCGATACAAAGCCTTGTCTTCCTTGCACGCCTTTCGCCATCCCTTGTCGGCAAGAGCGAGGGCATACTTCAGGGTGGCATTGGTCAAGGCGATGGTAGAGGTATGAGGCACGGCTCCCGGAATGTTGGCTACGGCATAATGCACGATGCCATCTACCATGAATGTCGGATCGGAATGGGTGGTTGGATGAGAGGTCTCGAAGCATCCTCCCTGGTCGATAGCCACATCCACCAGTACGGTGCCTGGTTCCATCAACTTCAGCATGTCCCTGGTAATCAGGTGCGGAGCCTTGTCGCCCGGAACGAGTACACTGCCTACTACGATGTCAACATCCGGCAGTTCCTTTCGGATATTGTGCTCGTTGGAGTAGAGGGTGTGCGCATTGATCGGCAATTCCATCTGCAACTGGCGAAGACGAGGCAGACTAATATCGGTAATCCACACATCAGCACCTAATCCTGTTGCCATTCTTGCTGCAGCTTCTCCCACGGTTCCACCGCCCAGAACGAGAACCTTCGCACGGTTCACGCCCGGCACACCGCTGATCAGCTTACCCTTGCCGCCCTTGGTCTTCTGCAGATAGTAGGCACCATTGATAATCGCCATTCTTCCTGCTACCTCACTCATCGGAATGAGCAGTGGCAGATGATGGTTGTCGGTTTCTACCGTCTCGTAAGCCAGACAGACTGCACCGCTCTTGATCATGGCATCGGTGAGCTCTCTGTCGCAGGCAAAATGGAAGTAAGTAAAAACAAGCTGATCCTGATGGATGAGTGGATATTCCTCGGCGATAGGTTCCTTCACCTTGATAATCATCTCAGCCTCGCGATACACACTCTGGATGTCGGGCAGGATCCTGGCTCCTACCTTCACATACTCTTCATCAGCAAAACCACTGTTCTCGCCAGCGGTATGCTGCACCATCACTTCGTGTCCATGTCGAATGAATTCAGCTACACCAGCAGGAGTCATTCCCACACGATTCTCATTATTCTTGATTTCTTTTGGAACACCTATCTTCATGATGTTGTGGTTTTAGAGGTTATACATCATTTTAACGGGATAAAGATAGTGAAAAAATCAATAGGTTGTATCGTTTGTATAGAAGATTTAACATATCTTTCTTGCCTGGTTAAGATTAGAACATAAAAAAGATTAAAAAAGATGGCAGCTATCATCTTTTTGCTTATCTTTGCCCTCGTAAGCGTTTTAAACTTAATAAATGGAGGACTTATTATGAATGTCAATACGGGTATCAAGCAAGCAGTGATCTTAGCCATAGGCATTATCGTGCTTGGATTTTGTGTCAAGTCTGGACTTGAAAGTGTGATTGCCAAAGACCGCAAAGTGGTGGTGAAAGGATTGGCAGAAAAGGAAGTTGAGGCTGATAAGGTGACATGGCCTATCGTTTCCAAGGAGATCGGCAACGACTTGCCGCAGCTCTATAAGAAGATCAACGCTACCACCAGCACCATACGCCAGTTCCTGCTGGCAAATGGAGTGAAGGAAAGTGAAATCAATGTCAATGCCCCTGTGGTCATCGACCTCAATGCTGAACGATATGGCGAAAACCGTCAGCCTTACCGTTACAACATCACGTCGATCATCACCGTGACTTCCCGGAATGTGAAGGTGGTTCGTGGTATCATCGCCCGGCAGGGTGACCTGCTTCAGAAAGGTGTGGCCATCGTGGATGGTGGCTACGAGAATCCGGTGAAGTACGAGTATGTGGCTTTCCGCGAGATGAAGCCGAAGATGATGCAGGAGGCAATTGAGAATGCAGAGAAGACTGCTGCTCAGTTTGCCGAAAACAGCAAGAGCAAGATTGATAAGATCATGAACGCTGACCAAGGGCAGTTCTCGATAGAGGATAGAGATTCCAATACTCCTTATATTAAAAAGGTGAGGGTAGTGACTACGGTTACCTATTCTTTGAAAGACTAGTAATTAAATAAATATATAGTACGAAATGAAAAAAATGATTTACATGGTGATGGCGCTTGCCTCACTAAGCTACTCAACCCAGACCATGGCGCAGTCACAGGGATTGCAGAAAAAGGTGAATGCCTATTTCCTGCAGTCGCTCAAAGCGCAGCAGAAAGCATTGGAGAAAGACGGTAAGGCGGAATTCTCTAAAAACACACCTCTTGACACCAAGCTTCAGGCTGCTATCGACGGCAAGGATATTGCCAACTACCAGAAGATGGTATGGACAGCCTGGTGCGATGCCAACAAGAACCTGCAGGAAGAAAAGCTCATAGAACCTGAAGATCTGACATTGGCAAAAAACAGCTCCTGGAATCTGCCTCAGTGTCTGGAGCCAAATGCGGTGATGCCTTATTATTATGGTAAGAAGGGAGTTGCTGCCGATGGTAAGTTCCCTCTCTTCCTGTATGTTCACGGATCGGGACCTAAGGACCATGAGTGGTTGAATGGTATCAAGCTCGGTCTGAGCTTCCAGGATTCTCCTTCCATCTATTTCATTCCTCAGATTCCTAACGAGGGTGAATACTATCGCTGGTGGCATCTCTCCAAGCAGTATGCTTTCGAGAAGTTGATTCGCCAGAACCTGGTAAAGGGTGAGGTGGATGCCAACCGTCTCTATGTATTCGGTATCAGCGAAGGTGGTTATGGCAGTCAGCGTCTTGCGTCCTTCTATGCCGACTATTGGGCTGCAGCGGGTCCGATGGCAGGTGGCGAACCTTTGAAGAATGCGCCTGTGGAAAACTGTGCCAATATCGGCTTCTCTTTCCTCACGGGTGCTGATGATACCGGTTTCTATCGCAACGACCTGACCTGGTACACCCAGGTGGCTTTCGATTCTGCGCAGTTGGCTCGCCCATTGTCTGTAGATAAGACTCCAATCTTCCGTCATCGCATCCAGCTCTTGCCGGGTATGCAGCATCATATCACCTATGGTCTGACTACTCCTTGGCTCAAGCAGTTTGTGCGCAATCCATATCCTAAGACCGTGCTCTGGGAGGATTTCGAAATGGATGGCAGACACCGTTCAGGTTTCTACAACCTGCAGGTGCTGGCTCGTCCATCAGAGTCTAGAACCTACTACGAGATGGATATCGACAAGAACGTGGTTTCCATCAAGGTGAGCAATGTGGATTACACCACTATCTTGAAGGATAAGCAGTGGGGAATCGATCTGAAGTTCAACCGCAGCTATTCTCCTGCCACTGGTGGTAAGTTGAGAGTTTATCTCAATGACCAGTTGGTCAACCTCAATGAGCCTGTAACCATCATGGTAAACGGCAAGCAGGTATTCCATGGTATTGCCAAGGCAGATTTGCAGGCAATGGTGAACAGTTGTGCGGAATACTTCGACCCATGTCGAGTATATCCTGTTGCAATCGATTTGGCTTATTGATTTTAAAGAATGATTAGATGAAGAAAAATGTTTGTTTATATGCCATGATGGCTTTAGCCGTTATGGGATGTTCTCAAAATAACAAGAAACAGGAAGGCAGCTCAACGGGACTGCCTTCTCGTGTTGAATCAGAGAGTAAGGCTGGGGCAGAGAAGGCAGGTCAGTCAGTAGCTGGCAGTAGTAATCAGTCTGCTTCTGCTGGAAAGGTGCAGGTGCTTACGGCTTCCGATTTCAGGAAGAAGATTATGGATTACGAGTCTCATCCCGATGAGTGGGTGTTTGCAGGTTCCCGTCCTGCCATTATCGATTTCTATACCACCTGGTGTGGACCTTGCAAGATGATGGCTCCCATGGTAGAATCTCTTGCCGGGAAATATGCCGGCAAGATAGATTTCTATAAGGTGGATATCGACCAGGAACCCGAACTGGCTTCCGTCTTCGGTATCCGCAGCATCCCTACCTTCCTCTTCATCCCGATGAAGGGCAATCCCACTATACAGATGGGCGCTATGCAGAAGGAAGATTTCGTGGAAATCATCGGAAAAATGATGGGGAAGTGATAAATGGTGATTTACTGCATACTTATAAGTAGGTATTTCTTGGCTAATACCTAGTTTTGATGATGCCCGAAATTTGGTGGTTTATCAGATAATATCTAAATTTGCACTCGGAAAAAATGTTTAATGTAATTAAAAGTATTATAGTATTATGATTATCGAAAATGTTCATGCAAGAGAAATCTTGGATTCTCGTGGCAATCCTACAGTAGAGGTTGAAGTTTCATTGAAGTCAGGTGTCGTAGGTCGTGCATCGGTTCCTTCTGGTGCATCCACTGGCGAGAACGAGGCGCTGGAACTTCGTGATGGCGACAAGAACCGCTATGGCGGCAAGGGTGTCTTGAAGGCAGTAGAAAACGTGAATCAGGTAATTGCTCCTGCTTTGGTTGGCTTCTCTGCCTTGGAGCAGCGTGCCATCGATTATAAGATGTTGGAACTTGACGGTACCAAGACCAAGTCTAATCTGGGTGCCAATGCCATCCTCGGTGTTTCTCTGGCTGTGGCTCATGCTGCTGCTGAGTATCTCCACATCCCATTGTATCGCTACATCGGCGGTTGCAATACTTACACCCTTCCTGTTCCTATGATGAACATCATCAATGGTGGTGCTCACTCTGATGCGCCTATCGCCTTCCAGGAGTTCATGATCCGCCCTGTGGGTGCTCCTTCCGAGAAGGAGGCTATCCGTATGGGTGCTGAGGTGTTCCATGCTTTGGCTAAGCTCCTGAAGAGCCGCGGTCTTTCTACTGCCGTAGGTGATGAGGGCGGTTTTGCTCCTGCACTCGATGGTATAGAGGATGCGCTCGACAGCATCTGCCAGGCTATCAATGATGCCGGTTATGAGCCAGGTAAGGACGTGAAGATTGCCATGGACTGTGCTGCCAGTGAGTTTGCCGTTCAGGAGAATGGTGAGTGGTTCTATGATTACCGCCAGTTGAAGGATGGCAAGAAGAAGGATCCTAATGGAAAGAAACTGACTGCTGCTGAGCAGATCAAGTTCCTGGAAGAACTGATTACCAAATATCCTATCGATTCTATTGAGGATGGTTTGGATGAGAACGATTGGGACAACTGGGTGAAGTTGACTGCTGCCATCGGCGACCGTTGCCAGTTGGTAGGTGACGACCTCTTTGTTACCAACGTGAAGTTCCTGGAGAAGGGTATCAAGATGGGTGCAGCCAACTCTATCCTCATCAAGGTAAACCAGATTGGTTCTCTCACCGAGACACTGGATGCTATCGAGATGGCTCATCGTCATGGTTACACCACCGTTACTTCCCATCGTTCTGGTGAAACCGAGGACACTACGATTGCCGATATTGCCGTAGCAACTAACTCCGGTCAGATTAAGACGGGTTCTATGAGCCGTACCGACCGTATGGCCAAGTACAACCAGCTTATCCGCATTGAAGAGCAGTTGGGCAATAATGCAGCTTACGGTTATAAGAAATTGAAATAGGAATGAATATACGAAATTGAAGTGCATCAATTTCACCATGACAGAACACAATTAAATAGAATAGATCAGATACGAAAATAGATGGGCATGGATGACCGTGAGGGTTGTCCATGCTTTTTATCTTCTATCATATATCTGCATCTTGCATATTTGATAGGATAACTTCGATATATTTACGGATTAAGATAAAAAGCAAAATAACAATGACAAACGTATTGATAAGTGCTGCCGGACTCTGCGGTGCCACCATTATCGGTGCCATCCTGGGATTCTTCGTCAAGGAGTTGCCTCACAAATGGAACGACGCCGTGTTGGGATATTGTGCTGGAATCATGCTGGCAGCTTCCACGTTGGGACTGATAGTGCCAGCTTTCGAACAGACCGGACTTTGGTGGCTGGTAGTGATTGGCGTAATGGCAGGTGCCTTGTTCCTGAATGTGCTAGATCTGGTAACTCCCCATCTTCATCATATTACGGGACTCGACCCCGAGGAGCATCGCAACAATGCCCGACTCAGCCATGTGATGCTTTTCGTGATGGCGATAGCCCTGCACAAACTGCCTGAAGGCATGGCGGCTGGAGTGAGTGTCTGTTCATCAGAAGGCGCAACGGAGTGGGGCGTTTCTTTCGGTATCGCCCTGCAGAACATTCCCGAGGGAATGGTGATTATCGCTCCTTTGATGATGGCAGGTGTTACAGCAGTCCGCACCTTCTTCATCTCCATCTTCATCGCCCTGCTCGAAGTGGCAGGCATTCTGTTGGGTTTCGGTTTGGGTTCAGCCTCTTCCACCTTCCTCCCCGTGATGCTGGGTTTTGCCGGTGGTGCCATGCTTTATGTAACGAGCGATGAGATGATTCCCGAAACCCATGCCCATGGCTTTCAGAAGCAAGCCACTTACGCTCTTCTCCTGGGCTTCATCACCTTTGTGTTGATGGAGAAATATGTATGATTAGATTCTGATACCGAGGCAGGTAGTATTTCCTAAATACAGAGTGTACTTAGGTGTAGGCTTTTTGGAGAAAAAAAGCGGAGCGTGATTTCACAACCACACTCCGCGCAAACTTAAACAACCAATAAAAGAAATAGATTGATCGTTCTTTGTTATATCTGATGAAGAGTAGCTCTTTTAGAGCTTTTGCGTTTTCTTTTTCTTAAACGAAAACTATAACTTATAATTAAACCAGAAAATTGCTTGTTATCTGATGAACAGAAGCTCACGATACTTAGGCAATGTCCAGAGCTCATCGGCAACAGTCAACTCCAACTTGTCAATCTGATAACGGATCTCCTCCATCTTTGGAGCTACCGTGTCATGATAAGCTATCGCCTTATCGTGCTCATTCTCAATCTTGTTGGCCACCTTGCGGGCATTAACCAACTCCTCAACACCTGTCTCGATAATCTGAGTGCGCTCGGCAATCTTCTTGATGATGTTGATGTTGCGGGCAGTCAACTTCTTGCCTTCCTCGTCACCGAAGATGTCAATCATGTTTTCTACATTCTTAGCCAACTGACTCTGATAGTGAGTAGCCACTGGGATGATGTGGTTCATGCTCAAGTCGCCCATCACACGAGCCTCAATCTGAATCTTCTTGGTGTAGGTCTCCCATTTCACCTCGTTACGGGCTTCCAACTCGTTCTTCTTCATGACACCCATATCCTCGAACATCTTGATAGAGGCAGGGTCGAGATAACGCTCGAAGATCTTTGGACAGCTCTTCTCGCAGTCCAGACCACGCTTAGCAGCTTCCTCTACCCACTCATCTGAGTAACCATTACCGTCGAAACGGATTGGCTTGCAGGTCTTCAAATCCTGACGAACGATATCGATGATGGCTGAAGTCTGATCCTCACCCTTGGCTATCAACTCATCCACACGCTTCTTGAAGTCGGTCAAAGCCTCGGCTACAGCTGTGTTCAATACGATCATTGCTGATGCACAGTTAGCCTCAGAACCTACGGCACGGAACTCGAAACGGTTGCCGGTGAAGGCGAATGGTGATGTACGGTTACGGTCGGTGTTATCAATCATCAACTCTGGAATCTCTGGGATATCCAACTTCATGCCCTGCTTGCCAGCCACGGTGAAGAGATCCTTCTTGTCGGCTTTCTCAATGTGCTCAAGAAGGTCGGTCAACTGCTTGCCGAGGAATGAAGAGATGATTGCTGGAGGTGCCTCGTTGGCGCCCAGACGATGAGCATTGGTAGCGCTCATGATAGAAGCCTTGAGCAAACCGTTGTGCTTATATACACCCATCAAGGTCTCTGTGATGAAGACTACGAAACGGAGGTTATCCTCTGGTGTCTTGCCAGGACCATGGAGCAGAATGCCGGTATCTGTAGCCAGACTCCAGTTGTTGTGCTTACCTGAACCGTTGATGCCTGCGAATGGCTTCTCATGGAGAAGTACACGGAAACCGTGATGGCGAGCCACCTTCTTCATCAAGCTCATCAAGAGCATGTTGTGGTCAACGGCAAGGTTGGTCTCCTCGAAGATAGGTGCCAACTCAAACTGGTTTGGTGCTACCTCATTATGGCGGGTCTTGCAAGGAATACCGAGCTCGAGAGCCTGGATTTCCAAATCCTTCATGAATGCCTGAACACGCTCTGGGATGGCGCCGAAGTAGTGGTCGTCCATCTGCTGGTTCTTTGCCGAATCGTGCCCCATCAGGGTGCGGCCTGTCAGCATCAGGTCAGGACGTGCAGCATACAAGCTTTCATCTACCAGGAAGTACTCCTGCTCCCAACCGAGATTGGAAATAACTTTCTTTACATCTGGGTTGAAGTAGTGGCAAACCTCTGTTGCTGCTACGTTTACAGCGTGCAATGAACGGAGCAATGGAGCCTTATAGTCGAGAGCCTCACCTGTGTAAGAGATGAAGACGGTAGGGATACAGAGTGTATCATCGATGATGAATACAGGAGATGTTGGATCCCATGCAGAATAACCGCGAGCCTCGAAGGTAGAGCGGATACCGCCAGATGGGAAAGATGAAGCATCTGGCTCTTGCTGAACGAGCAACTTACCTGAAAATTCCTCGATCATACCACCCTTGCCATCATGCTCGATGAAGGCATCGTGCTTCTCGGCAGTACCTTCTGTCAGTGGCTGAAACCAGTGGGTGTAGTGGGTTACGCCATTCTCGTCAGCCCACTGCTTGATGCCTTTGGCTACGGCGTTGGCGATGTTACGGTCGAGACGTGCTCCGTTGTCGATGACATCTACCAGTTTCTCATAGACATCGGCAGGGAGATACTTGTACATCTTCTGTCGGTTGAATACCTTCTTTCCGAAGAATTCACTTGGTCGCTCGCTAGGAGCGGTTACCTCAACAGGCTTTCTCTTGGAAGCCTCTGAAACAGCTTCAAATCTTAAGTTGCTCATACCTTATATAATTTAAAATTTCTGATTTTCAATGTCTTTATAATCTGTTGGAACGTTTATTTTCCCAGCCATTTGGCGATTCTCTCCATAGCCTCCTTACAGTCCTCGTGCTCACCGAAGGCAGTAAGACGGATGTAGCCTTCGCCCGAAGGACCGAAGCCGACACCAGGGGTGCAGACTACGCTGGCGCCATAGAGCATTTCCTCGAAGAACTTCCAGCTTGGTGTATCGTTAGGAGTCTTCATCCAGAGATATGGAGCATTCTCGCCACCATATACTCTCAGTCCGAGTTTCTGAAGTTCCGCTCTCATAAAGTGGGCGTTCTCCATATAGTAATTGATGGTTGCCTTTACCTGTTCCTTACCCTCAGGGGTGTAGATGGCCTCGGCAGCACGCTGGCTGATATAGCTTGTACCATTAAACTTGGTGCACTGGCGGCGGTCCCAGATCGGATTCAATGCCACTTCCTCACCGGTCAAAGTCTTGGCCTTCAATTCCTTTGGTACGATGGTGTATCCGCAGCGCACACCGGTGAAACCGGCTGTCTTTGAATAACTGTGGAATTCGATGGCCACCTTTCTGGCTCCACGAATCTCGTAGATAGAATGAGGAATTTCCGGGTCGGTGATGTATGCCTCGTAGGCAGCATCGTATAGGATGATGCTCTCGTTCTTGATAGCGTAGTTCACCCATTTTCTGAGTTCTTCCTTCGAGATGACCGTACCTGTTGGGTTATTTGGATAGCAGAGATAAATCATATCCACACGGTGGTCTGGAATCTGAGGGATGAAGTCGTCGCTCTCATCACATGGCATGTAGGTTACATTGCTCCACTTGCCGTTCTCAAAGACTCCCGCTCTGCCAATCATCACGTTAGAGTCGATATATACAGGATAAATCGGGTCGGTGACACCGATGTTGTTATCCCATCTCAAAATCTCCTGGATATTTCCTGTGTCGCTCTTGGCTCCGTCGTTTACGAACACCTCGTTGGCATCCAGATGAATGCCGCGAGGCAGGAAGTCGTTCTTGATGATAGCCTCGCGGAGGAAGTCGTAGCCTCGCTCCGGACCGTAGCCTCGGAAGGAAGCCTGTACTGCCATCTCATCCACTGCCTTGTGCATCGCCTCGATGACGGCAGGGCAGAGGGGCTGGGTTACATCACCGATGCCCAGACTGATAACTCGTTGCTTCGGGTGGGCAATCTTGTAAGCGTTTACCTTCTTTGCGATGTCGGCAAACAAGTAATTGCTAGCCAACTTCAGGAAATGTTCATTAACTAATGCCATATTTTTGTTCTCCTTTATTGCGGTCTTTTTATCAACCTTTGTTATTTAAGTTTGCTCTTAATTTATAATTCAATTTCTCCTTCGAAGACGAAGGCGGCAGGTCCCGTCATATAGACATGGTCGTCTGCCTCGCTGTATTCTATTTCCAGCGTTCCGCCATCCATTACGATACTGCTCTTTCTACCGGCACGCTTGGTCTGGGTTGCGGCTACAGCTGTGGCACAAGCTCCTGTTCCGCAAGCCATCGTGATACCGCTTCCCCTTTCCCAAACTCGTGTCCTTATAATGTCAGTGTCTGTAATTTGTGCGAACTCGATGTTGCATCGTTGAGGAAAGGCTTCGTCTCTTTCTAGAATCTTGCCATAGTGGGCGATGTCGATGGTGTCGATATCATCCACGAAGGTTACGAAATGCGGATTACCCATACAGACATAGGTGCCTTCGAAGATTCTGCCATCGGCTTCGAGTACCGAAGGACCTCTGAATTGCTGGGGATTTTCCAGTCTCGGCTTCAGCATATCCACTGTCACCGAATCTACAACCTTCTTGTTATCCTGAAGATGCAATTTCAATATCTTGATGCCCGATAGCGTTTCCAGTCGGATGGTTTCTTTTCGGGTCAATCCTTTTTCATAAAGATACTTTCCGATGCATCGGCTTGCATTGCCGCACATCATCGCTTCTGAACCATCGGCATTGAAGATGCGCATCGAGTAGTCGGCTCTTCTGCCATCCTGCGGCTTTCCGATGAGAACCAGTCCGTCGCTTCCGATGCCTGTATGATAAGCACTCCAAGCTATGGCTGCCTTTTCGGGGTCTGGGATGTTGTACAGCTGGGTATCTACATAGATGTAGTCATTGCCCGCCCCATGCATCTTGGTGAAATGAACTGTTTCTTTCATATTGCGTTGTCCTTTAAGTTTGAATACTCTTCTTTTATCTCTCACGTCTTGCCTCTTGTGAGGCTTGACTTTTTGATAGTCTTTCGGATGTTTTCGATGACTATTTGTTTGATTTCGGTTGCAAAGGTACGACTTTTTGTTGGAATAGACAAGAAAATATATACAGGAAATAATAATAAAATTTAGCCTTCTTTCAAATTGTAACGAAGAAAAGCTTGAATGCTTACAATTTGTAAGGAGAATGCAATATGACTGGATAAATTTAAAATAATCGTGAAAGAGTAGCAACGAAATGTTTTTGATTGCTTTAGAATGCTGATAAAATGTATTAATTTTGCAGCCGAAAACGAACATAATGTAAAGAATGGCTTGGTTTGAGTGACATTCAAAAATGGTCCGTTTTCAATAGAGACAATCAATAAAGGTATTACACATTATTAATTATTAAAGGATTATGAAGAAGATTGAGGCAATTATCCGCAAGTCTAGATTCGAGGATGTCAAGAAGGCACTTTTGGCTGCCGACATCGAGTGGTTCTCTTATTATAATGTAAGAGGTGAGGGAAAGATGCGCCAGGCTCGCATTTATCGTGGTGTGATGTACGATACCAGCAGCATCGAACGTGTACTTTTGAATATTGTGGTTCGTGATAAGAATGTGGAGCCAACCATCGCTGCCATCCAGGGAGCTGCACAGACTGGCGAAGTGGGAGATGGCAGAATCTTCGTGATTCCTGTACTGGATACCGTCAGAATCAGAACAGGCGAACGAGGTGATATCGCATTGTATAATGCAGAGAAAGAGGAATAGAGAGACTTTTATATAATATTGTATTCTAATTTAACTATAAGATATATTTATGAGCAGTTTATTGTTGACAACTCTTGATACGGGTAACACAGCGTGGATGATCATGGCAACCATCTTGGTGCTCTTGATGTCAATCCCAGGTATAGCACTTTTTTATGGCGGTTTGGTGCGCCAGAAGAATATCCTGAGCATCCTGATGCAGACGGTATTCATCGTGGCAGTAGTCAGTTTGATATGGGTGGCCTTCGGATATTCCTGGGCTTTCTCTACAGAATATGCGGATAGCGGCAACCCTTTGGCTTGCATTATCGGAGGTTTCGATAAGTGCTTCCTCCACGGCATTGGCTTGGATGCCATCATGCCAACGGGTATTCCAGAGCTCACTTTCGTGATGTTCCAGTGCATGTTTGCCCTCATCACTCCAGCCTTGATTCTCGGTGCATTCGCCGAGCGTGTCAAGTTCAGCGGTTATGTACTTTTCACCGTTCTCTGGGTCATCATCGCCTATCTCCCTATGGCTCACTGGGTATGGGGCGGCGGTTTCCTGCAGGAGATGGGAGCCATCGACTTTGCGGGTGGTACTGTGGTACATATCAATGCCGGTGTAGCTGCTTTGGTCATGGCGCTCTGTGTCGGCAAGCGTGATGATTATCGTGCGGGTCATCCTATCACTCCTCACAACATCACTTTCGTGTTTATAGGTATGTCATTCCTCTGGCTGGGATGGTTCGGTTTCAATGCCGGTAGCGGATTGGCAGCTGATGGTCTGGCAGCCAACGCTTTCCTAGTAACTCATATCGCAACAGCTGCAGCAGCCACTACCTGGATGCTCATCGACTGGATTGTCAACAAGAAGCCAACCACGGTGGGTGCTTGTACTGGTGCCGTAGCCGGTTTGGTAGCCATCACTCCTGCGGCAGGCAGTACCGATATTTTAGGTGCCTTCTGCATCGGTATCATTTCCACCATCGTCTGCTTCTTCATGGTAGCCGTAGTGAAGGAGAAGTTCAAGTATGATGATGCCCTCGATGCCTTTGGTGTGCATGGTATGGGCGGTATTCTGGGTTCTATCCTCACCGGTGTTTTCGCCACAAGATACGTAACTGGAGCCGAGGGTGTGCAGGGTGCTCTCTATGGCGACTGGCATCAGCTTTGGATTCAGGTGGTAGCCACCGTGGTAAGCATCATCTACAGCATCGTAGTTACCTATATTATCTTCAAGGTGGTAGATAAGACAGTAGGTGTACGTGTTGACAAGCGAGTAGAGGAGGAAGGTCTCGACATCTACGAGCATGGTGAGAGTGCTTATAGCAACTAAGATAGAGAATGAATATATGTATAACACCTTGACTGTATGTTTTGTATGGTCAAGGTGTTTTCTATTATAATAATGTGTAAACCTGATTTTGCCTAAATTCTTCTTGTTATTTTATCATTTGCCTGCTTTTTTGTGTTAAATCTTATAAACACTTAGTTACAGAATCAATTATTTTTGTTATATTTGTCAACAAATTAAAGAGCTAACAAATATGACTAATGACTCATTTTCAATAAGATTGCGGGAAGCGCGCCTGATGATGGGACTCAGCATGGATAAACTCGTAGAGCGAACCAACGGAGCCATCACCAAGCAGAGTATATCCCGTTATGAGAAAGGCATCATGCGCCCTAAGCGTGATGCCCTGCAAGCCATAGCCAAAGCCCTCAATATCAGCGAGGCATATTTCGATGGTACCAATATCAAGATAGATGTTCCGATGCTCCGTACCACCTCCAATGGTAAGTTATCCGAAGACGAGTTGCAAGCCCTGGAAGCAAAACTCTCTTTTTGGGCAGAGCAGTATCTTGCCAAGGAGAAAGAAGCGGGTTTTCCTATCCAGTTCAAGAATCCGATAAAAGGCACCAGGGTATCAACACTGGAAGATGCCATCCAGGCATCCAGTCTTCTTCGTGAAAAATGGCATTGCGGTGATGGCCCTATCGCCAGCATCCTGAGACTCTTGGAAAGAAAAGGCATCATGATACTTGCTGCAACTCTCCCGGATTATGTCTTCGGAATGAGTACCTGGGCAGATAAGAAGCATCCGCTGATGATTCTCGATTTTAATCCGGAAAAGAGTAGCGTAGAGAAACTTCGTTTCACGGCAGTACATGAGTTAGCCCATCTTCTTCTCCTCTTCCCGGAAGACAGTCCGTTGAAACAGGAGAAGCGTTGTGATCTCTTTGCCAGTTTCTTCCTTCTTCCCAAGTTGGCGCTTATCGAAGAGTTGGGTTCCAGGAAGCGTGAGAAGATAACGCTGGAAGAGATGATAGACATCAAGGAGCTATATGGCGCCTCTCTCGCCGCTTCCATCATTGTCGCCAGAGATTACGGCATCATCACCACCGAGTATAAACGTGTATGGTATGCCGAGCATATAGAGCCTAATCCTCGTGAAATAGGTAATGGCCACTATGCATTTCCTGAGACATTGGGAAGGGAGAAGAGAGTCAATTCGATAGTAGATTCGTGAATGTTGAATGTCGGTGTAAATGTCAGCATTTGATGATATTTAAAATAGGAAATACTAATTCTTAATAGTGTTCGATATGAAGCAAAATAATAATGAGCAAATCGTCTTCGATATGTTCGAAGAGGTTGCAACCGAAAGTATCGCTGAGGCTCGGAATGCATACACCTATGAAGAAATTGACGGGTGCTATTTGGAGGCGAAGGAGATAGCTGATCTTGCAAGGAAGAATTTGCTGGAGAAATTGGGAGGTACATAAAAAAATAAATCCCACCGAAGCGGGACTATAGGTTTTACCCTTCGGCATTTCTGCCTTATTGTGATAAGATGTAGGAAATCTTATTTTCTGCTGCAAATATAATATAAAATATTTGTTTATCCAACTAAAAAGGTTGTAATTTTACAGCAATAGTTCGTTAAAATTTGAGATAATGGCTAAGCAGCTTT